>JAURNF010000082.1 GCA_030830285.1 Candidatus Kapaibacterium sp. | reverse complement strand
GTAGAAAATTTGATTCTAGTTCTTGGTTGTTGTTCCGAATTGATCTCAATCGACCTGCCCAAGAGCAGGTGTTTTGACGGGGGTAGAACATATGTCCTACCCTTTTCGTTTACTGCTTGCTTCCTGTTGTCAAAGAACACCAAATCCCGCTGTTTCAGCGGCCCGTTTGGCGATTGCGTCGCGAAGGGGACACAAACATAGGGGTTATTGTTGATAACACCAAACGGTCCTGAGAAAAAGTTTCAGGACTAGAGTCCGAACTCCATTTTGACGGTGATGGATGCGGTTTTTCGCTTCGAAGAGGTGTTGAATGTTCCGCCCCAACTGTATTCCTCATCACTGTTTTGTCCGGTGATTTGGAAGATTCCCATGTCCGCACGCAACAACCTGCCAAGCGATCCATTGGCGTTTTCCGCAATCTTGGCGGCGCGATCAGTGCCGTCCTTCGATGCTTTCGACAACAGATCGAGCTTAAGCTCGGCAAGCTTGGTGTAGTAATACTGCGGCTGCTGTGAGTTCAGAATGATGCCAGCGTCAATGAGCTGACTTATCTCGCGCGACAACTGCTCGACTTTGTCGACGCGCTTGCTCTCTACACTGACGTTCTGCGTGAGCTTGTATCCGTCAAAGACGGTCTCTACACGGTCCCCTACCTGCACTTCCTTGTATTCGGGTGCAATTGCAACAGCACTGATGACGATCTCCGACTGGGGTATGCCACGCTGAACCAGAAAGTTCTGCACTTGCTGGGCATCAGAACGAAGCTGGGCATATGCCTCTGCTACAGTAGCCCCCTGACGACCAAATGAGGCGCGCCAAACAATGAGGTCGCTGACAAAGTCCTGCTGGGCAAGTCCTGTAACTGCAATGACTTCCGACTTCGCGCGACCCGCCGACCAAGCAGAGCCAAAGATGGCGGCAGCAGCAACTATTGCAGCCGATATTGCGAGTGCAGACCATAGACGGTAGTGCATGTGTTTTTCCGGGGATTTATTTGAATAACCTGAAAAATAGACGTCGAAAGACTACCGACGAGCGCACCAAAGCCGTATTTTTGCTACTTGCTGACAATTCTGTCAATTAGCGTGCGCACCGTATGGCCAAACCACTCAGCATCCTGTTTGTTACGAGCGAGATCTATCCGTTCATCAAGACATCGGAACTAGCTGATCTGTGCTATGCACACTCACTCGGCGTCCGTGAGATCGGCCACGACATCCGTGCGATGATGCCGAAGTATGGATTCATCTCAGAACGTAAGAACCGCATTCACGAAATCAATCGTCTGCGTGATATTCCGATCCCGATCGGCAACGAAGCTCACCCTGCTACGGTGAAGTCGAGCTCGATCAACAATCCGCGCGTGAAGGTTCAATCGTACATCACAACGAACTCGAACTACCTCGATGTCAATAAGGGCGTTGAAGCCGACATCGCCACAGGTACAACGTTTGCCAACAACGACGAACGCTTCATCTTCTACAACCGCACGGTGCTTGAAACATGTTTGCTGCTGGGCTGGTTCCCAGACATCATTCACTGTGTTGGTTGGCAGACAGCTCTGATCCCTGCGTACATCCGCACACGCTATGCGCAAGAGTTCCGCAAGACGAAGATTGTGATGACAATCACCGACTTCGAACAGCAAGGCGTGTTTCCACTGAAGTCTCTGCAGAAGACTGGCTTGAATGAGGATGTGCTCGAGAAGGCACGCTACAAGAACAAGATGAACTTCCTTCGAGCTGGCATGGCATACGCCGATCGCGTGTCGACGTTCTCGCCGACATATGCGAAGGAGCTCACAGCAATGAAGGAGTTCAAAGACAATTGGGCTCCGCTACTCCACAAGAAGCCTCTCGTTGGAATTACCCACGGCATCGACCTGCTGCACTGGAATCCGAAGACGGATGCAAACGTGCGCGCAAAGTTTGATGCAAAGGACACATCCAATAAATCGTCAGCACGCGAAGCACTTCAAAAGCAAAGTGGCCTCGCCGTAAACGGTGATACGATGGTGGCCGCATTCGTTGGTCCACTCACGGAAGAACGTGGCGCAGATGCTGTGATCGCCGCTGCACCAGAGCTGGTGAAGCTCGGCATGCAGGTGATCATCGCAACAGACATGACATCGCCACTGAAGAAGAATGCTGAAGCACTCGCGAAGAAGTTCCCGCAACAGGTTTGTGTGAAGATTGGGATCGACGAAGAGTACCTGCACCAACTGATGGCTGGCGCGACGGTACTGCTCAAGCCATCAAAGCATGAGGTGTACGGACAGTTCCAACGCATCGCACTGATCTATGGAACGATCCCAGTCGTGCGCATGGTTGGCGGCATTACCGAGGGCCTCGCGGAAGTTGATGCGAAGAAGAACACAGGAAATGCATTCCTTATGAAGAAGGGCGACAGTGCTGATATCGTCAAGACGATGAAGCACGTGCACGATCTCCATGCTTCACACGAAGCTTGGAATGCAATCGTCGCCAGAGCTATGACATCGCCGGTTGGTTGGACTGCTTCAGCCCAATCGTACGACGAGTTCTATCGCACTCTGGTAAAGGAATCGAAGTAATCGTGCATACCGTTCTGCGTGGTCGCCACGCACTTTCATGGCTGATGGCTGTCTGTTGCATTGCCTTGGCTGGCTGCAACGATCTGCCTACGATCGTTGGCACTGATGCAGTGCCAGGAACCGACACGCTCTATGCGTCGTCGTCGCTTCAACGTCCGTTCTTCACGTCAGACAGCACCGTAGCTCGACGCACACCGTTTGTGAATGGTGCGTTCTTCCTGTTTGGCAATACAGCAACGGATCAAGCGCGTGTGTTCGTAGAGTTTATCAACTACCCGGATCTCGGGGATGGATCGAACTACGATTTGGTAAGCGCAGATCTGATGATGATCCCACAGGAGTATCGCTTTGGGGATACGACTGACAAAACGTTATCACTCGTTGCCTATGAGCTGAAAAAGTCATGGTCGGCCGACGTGACATGGGATTCGATCTGGGGCGAGACGGGTTCGACGGAGTACTATCAGCAGACAGATCGCCCGATGGCTCAGTTTTCAACGACGGTCACCACGGGCATTGATACGGCAGTCTACGTCCCTCTCGATACAGCACGCATCAAGCAATGGCTTGTTAAGGGGCGCGACTCTGCCCTGGTGAAAGAGATATACGGCATGGTCCTGTTGTCGCAATCGACATCGTCGATTCGACAATACCGCAACCTTGATGGTGTGCGTCAGCGGATGCAAATGCGTGTGGTTCGACAACTACGCGATACAACATCCAAGCGCGACACAACGTTTGTCGAGTGCTTTGTAGCAAACTTCATCTCAACCGCCGCACCTGGTGCGGGCGACGTAGTGGTGCAAGGCGGACATGTTCGTCAGGCCCGTCTGACGTGCTCCCTTGATTCGATACCAGCGAATGCAATCATCCTCGGCGGTACACTGCGCGTTACCGTCAACATGGATCGTTCACGCGTTGGATCCTTCGGCCGCGATGAGATTCTTAATCTCAATTACGTCCCAACGAGCGGACCCGTCATCAACCTCGCCTCACGCGGCGATGCAAATGGCGAGTTCGTGTTCGAGAACCTCGGTCCGTTCCTCCAATTGCTTCGGAAAAACGGTGGACGTGGTGACTTGTTCATTCAGCCAACTGGTGTGTATGAATCGTGGCGCATGAACAGACTTCACCTCTACACGCTTGCCGACGATCCGTTCAAACGTCCACGCCTTACCGTTGCATATACGATTCCGGGTGTGTTTACGAAATGAACACGACTCTCATCTCTGTGTGCGTGTTCGTTTGCACAGCTGTGGCCGCTCTTGCTCAGGGTGGATCGAACTACTCTGCAATCGGACTCGGCGATATTCGGCGCTCCGTTGGTGCGTTGTATGATGGCATGGCCGGTACGGCGATTGCAATGCCAAGTGATCACGGTATCAACATCGTCAATCCAGCACTGCTTGGCATGTCGCCGTACACGCGACTCCAAGCGGGATACCGATTCAATCAGCATCTCGTTTCGCAGGGGGATCTCTCGACCCGACAAAACAACGGCGAGATTGATGGCTTGATGGTGCTATTCGCTGTCGATACACTTCGAGGTTTTGGTGTATCGTTTGGCGTAATCCCCTACTCCTCAGTGAACTATCTCACCGAACGTCCACTCTCGACACCAGTTGATGGCACGCCCCTTACCGGTCGCGCACTACAACAAGGTACAGGCGGAACATCCGCTATTCAGATCGGTGCATCAGGTCGCGTTGGCAACCTCTACGCCGGCATCTCGATGCAAGCGCTCTTTGGTGTGATCTCGTTGTCGGAGTTCCTCTACGTTGATGCAATCAACGAACGCGTGCAATCATCAACGTCGTACGATGTTCGTGGGATGCTGCTCCGTGCCGGCTTCTTGTATCGAGGATCATCTGTTTCTGTGGGCGGCTTCATTTCGGGCGGACCCCAGGGCTCGATGAATACGGTGTATCGCGCAGCTGGCCTGCTTGGCAGCAGTGTCTACATCGACTCGACGTTGTCTGTATCTGGCACAACTGACTTCCCAATCTCATTGGGTGTTGGTGCCTCCACTACCATCGGCCGCGCTGTGGTCGGGGCAGACCTCGAATGGTCGGATCACTCGGGTGTCGACGTAAATCCGCGCAGAGATGCGCAGTACGATCGATCACTGCGTGCATCGCTTGGATACAGTCTGCAAGCAGCACACTACGCGCCAACGTTTTGGGATAAGTGGGGCTTCCGCGCCGGCTTGTCCTATCAACGGATGTACTACACGTACAAGGGCTCACAAGTCCATGAATACGCCGCTGCTGCTGGATTCGACTTCCCTCTTGGACAGAGCGCTACTGTAGATGCAGCTGTGCAAGGTGGCTATCGCGGACCTGTGACTGGCACGCTTTCTGAACTCTTTGCTCGGTTGACAGTTACTGTGTCGATTGGCGAACAGTGGTTCAGACCGTTCGCGCGCGATTGATAATCGCCGTCGTCGAACGACCGTCGACAAGCGGTATGGTGCAGACTGTGCCACCATGCGCCTCAACTTCATCAGCACCTACAATGGTGTCGCGGGTATAGTCGCCACCTTTCACGAGCACATCAGGCAAGAGCGCGGTGATCACGTCAATCGGAGTATCGTCACCAAAG
>JAURNF010000081.1 GCA_030830285.1 Candidatus Kapaibacterium sp. | reverse complement strand
TCATTGGTCACGGCGATGCGCTGTTGTCGGTGAATGACCTAGAAGAGCTAGCCGACAGGGTACGTGCTGCTGGCATCACGCGAGTTACGGGTAATGTATACGGCGACGGCAGTGCATTCGAATCACAGAGTAATCGTGCTGTCTATTCAGGAGACTTTGAAGATGTTGTGCCGTTACCACCAATTGTGGCACTCAACGTCAATAGGGGCACAATCGCTGTCGTTGCAAGCGCCGGCCGCAGCGGTACACCCTCTGTGCAGATCATACCAGCGTCAGACGCCGTTGAACTTGTTGTTCGTGTGAAGGCGGCCGTAGCGCCCTCAAAACCACAACCTCGTAAACGCGCAGCACGTGGTGCGCCCGCTACCAGTAAGCGTAAACCTTCCAAGAAGCGCACGTCTTCGAAGCTACGTGCAGATGTGTACCGATTCCAGGAAAGCGAACGGTTTGGAGATGCACCACCGGAACCACGACAACGGCGTCGTGGACGTCGCACGCGAAGCCGTGTAAGCGCGTCAAGCACGCTCCTTCCAAACGGCACGCAACGTATTGCGGTTACTGGCAACCCTGGTCGTAATGCGACATCAACAGTGTATGTAAATGCTGCAAAGCCGGCATTGTTCACTGCTGGCGTGTTTGTCAATCGACTACGCTCAGGCGGTGTGACAGTTGATGGCGCTGTGCTTGAACGGCAAGCTCCATCGAATGCCCGCATGCTTTCGCAGTTCCGACGTCCATTGACTGAAATTGCAGGAGTTGTCAACAAGCGCAGCGATAACTACATCGCGGAACATCTCTTTAAGCTCGTCGGTGCTACCTGCGGTGATCACACGACCACCTCGGCGCGAGCGCGACGTACCGTGCTCGATGTTCTAGATACGCTCGGTGTGCAACGAAACGGCTGTGTATTCAATGATGGAAGTGGACTCTCACGTAGGAACCTAGTGAGTGCATCAACGCAAGTACAATTGCTGCGTAAGATTCATGCCTTACCTTGGGGTCGTGAGTATCGGTCCACGCTCGCTATCGCAGCGTACGATGGGACAATTCGTGGGCGCATGCATGGAACACCCGCAGCAAACAACGTCACGGCAAAGACAGGGACCCTGCGCAATGTGAGTTCCTTGTCGGGGTATGTCACAACAGCCGATGGAGAGTTGCTCGCATTCTCTTTCATGTCGAACGGTCCTGCCGTTGGCACATACAAGCAACTTGAGAGCCTTGCTGCAGCGACGCTAGCGGCATTCTCCTACGGCGGCTCTGCTGCGTTCGACATCCAGCTTCATGACGTGCCACTCGACACAAACGCTCAGCCAGAGGGCGAATGAGCAAGTATCTCAGGTAACACTGCAAGCATGTCCGTTGCAATAATCGGCTGATCAAGAGGTCCGGCAGCTCGTGAGCCTGCCTCTGCATGTACAAATGCTGCAAGTGCAGTTCCTTCAAAGGGGGCAACACCCTGCGCGATTATGCCTGCGATGATTCCTGTGAGAATATCTCCGGAGCCAGCAGTAGCCATGCGTGAGCTACCGTTGACGGTAATGACTGCACGCGAGCCTGATGATGTAACTGAAGGTGTATCTTTCAAGTGCAGTATAGGAACATGCCGACTACACCATTCACGAGCTATGGCAATTGGATTCGTTCCCAATGAATGTACCTCGGACCCTACCATTCGCGCGAACTCACCTCGGTGAGGAGTAAGCACTATCGTTGAACGCAACGACGCAAGCATTGGAACTAAGCGCAAGCCATCGGCATCAATTATCACTGGAACCCCGTCTGGGATGCTATCGACAACGCGAGCAAGCATCCGAAGAGTCATGTCATTACTACCTAGACCTGGTCCGATCGCGACTACAGTTGCACGCTCGACCAACGATTCAATCTGGTCATATGCGCACGCTGCAATAGCACCATCGACGTCGCATGGCACCTCATGTACGATGATCTCGCGTGGGGTCAGAGGATGCACGCGTGGAGTAACCAAGTGGACGAGTCCAGCTCCAGAACGCAGTGCAGCGTGGGCCGTCATTGATGGGGCGCCCGGCATACTGAGTGTGCCCCCGATCACGACAACACGGCCAGCATCAAACTTTGAATAGCGTCGTGGTCGTGCCGGCAGCAGCATCGGTAGATCACTCTGTGTAAGCCTCTCGAGTGTAACCGCTATCGTCTTCTCTGCGTCAGGTACTCCAACCGGCACAACAACAATCCTACCGGTCACCGATGGTCCATCGCATAGCCAGAATCCAACCTTCTCGGCACTTATCGTAAGCGTGACATCTGCATGGAGTGTCTGTGCATGTGCGACACCTGTAGCGCAGTTCAGTCCAGTAGGCACATCGAGAGCAATGACACGAGCTTGATACTGAGCTAAGGCGGCAAGGACATTTGGAATGGGATCACGAAGGTCCTCATTACCGCCTATTCCCATGATTGCATCGACCACAACGTCAATCTGCAGATCGGGAGTGAGATCTTCAACTGTGATCATTGATACCGCAGCTGGTAAGAGATTATGCGCACGAGAGCGTAGCTCGGATACGCCTCCTCCCGACGCAACGTCGCAGACAAGAATGGTAAGTTCAGGACGAAGTTCATGCAACTGCCGGGCCACGCACAATCCGTCTCCACCATTGTTTCCAGGTCCTGCGGCAATGAGAACCGTGAATCTATCCTGCGATTCAGGCAATTCATGAACAAGCGCACGTGTGAGCCCTTGCGATGCAAGCTCCATCAATGCTTGGGCTTCAACACCAGCTACAGTACAGCACCAAGTATCAAGTGCTCGTATATCTTGATCTAATACAATTGGAACCATGCATCGAATCTACGATGTTCGTACAGTTCCACCTGCCTCAGATTCTATGCCTACCTCCCTACATTCGATTATTATCCTTCTCTTCTGCGTTGTTCATGTCGGTACACTGGCGCAAGAAGTGCCTCAGCATTTCGATCGTCGAGCACTCCATGAATCACCTCGATCTCGTCGAGCCGAGGTTACCATGGTCGAAGAGCGACTACGGCCCTTTTACCATGGTGTTGCGAGTGGCGACCCTCTCAGCGACAGGGTTATCATCTGGACGCGTGTAACACCGCAAGGGGGAGATACGCTCATTCCGGTGGCCTATGCCGTGGCAATAGATACCACATTTACAAATGTTGTTGCGCGTGGGGTCACGTCTGCTTCTGTTAATCGTGACTTTACCGTGAAGGTTGATGTCGATGGACTACAGGCTGGAACAGTCTACTACTATGTCTTCAGTGCCTATGATCGCTCGTCTCTCATCGGTCGTACCCGTACACTCAGTGATGGACAACAGGCACATGCGCGCCTCGCAGTTGTCTCTTGTGCAAATTATCCGGCCGGCTACTTCAATGCGTATGCGGGTATTTCAAGGCGGAATGACTTAGACGCGGTGCTACACCTTGGTGACTACATCTACGAATACGATGCTGACAGCACTTCGTATGGTGGGGCGACCGGCATAGCTCTTAAGCGCCAGCATGAACCAATCAACGAGATAGTCACGCTCTCCGATTACCGTATTCGCTACTCGCAATATCGTCTGGATGCTGATCTGCGTCGATTACACCAACAACATCCGATGATTCATGTCTGGGACGATCATGAATCAGCAAATGACGCATACACCGACGGTGCACAGAACCATCAACCGAACGAAGGTACGTGGAGCATTCGCAAAGCTGTCTCGAAGCGGGTCTGTTACGAGTGGATGCCTACGCGCGAGCAACCTGATTCAGTCCTCTACCGTCGTTTCGTACTTGGGAATCTTGTAGATCTCTTCATGCTCGATACGCGGCTTGATGGACGTGATATTCAAGTTGAAGGTGTGAGCTCTAACGCCTCGCAGGCGTCGAAGGACTCGCTCAATGATCCCACGCGCAAAATCATGTCCGAGAAACAGTTCGCTTGGCTTACACAGGGCCTCAGCTCTAGCACAACTACGTGGCGTCTGTTGGGCAATCAGGTGATGTTTACTCCAGTCGAAGTCAACCCAATAGACACGGCGTATTTGTTTGCGAACATCGGTCCGATATTCTCACTGTTCTTGCGCCCTCAACTCCCGACGTTGCAGCAAACCTTCGAACTGGGCTTCCGTGGTGATGTGTGGACGAACTACCCTGCGCAACGTAATCGCCTGCTAGAATCTCTCCGCAATGACAACGTCCGCAATCTGCTCATCGCAACGGGTGATTTCCATTGTGCGTTCGCATTTGAATACCCTGTGCAAACGCCGTTTGCACAGTCGACACTTCCTGTCGAGTTCATCACACCATCGATCTCAGCTCCGAACTTTGATGAAACCCTGTCAACAGTATCGGCCGTGCGAAGCATCGTACCGGCAATCATTGGTACCATCGATACGACACTTCGTGGGTTGAATCAGCATCTCAAGTGGCACGACATCATTCACCACGGATATGAGATTCTCGACATTACCCCTGAGCGTGCGCAATGTGATTGGTTCTTTTACGATTCCATCCTCGTCCGACCATCACCAGAGCGATGGGTTCGCAGTTACGCAACGCAGCTGAATCAAAGCAAGCTGACATCGGTATCAAGCGTAGCGAATGGGAAGCTTCAACAAGACATTCCAGCACCGCTTGACCCACCGTCTTCTATACTTCGAGTTGACGACACACAACCTTCCTGCGTGACGATCCTCGGATATGGTCCTGTCCCAGCTGACGATGTGATGTCGATTTCCTATGTTGTATCAGCCGCTGTTATGGTGTCCTATGTCATCACGGATACTCGTGGAGTGATCGTGAGAACGAGTATGGCAGCACTTGAACACGGCATGCGAAGTCTCGTCGTAGAGATGACTGACCTCACTCAAGGTATGTACACGATCACGGTAACAAGTCCATGCGGCATTCAACACGTTCCACTCGTCGTAC
>JAURNF010000080.1 GCA_030830285.1 Candidatus Kapaibacterium sp. | reverse complement strand
CCGAGGCGACTTATCCGTCCACCGAGATCGATGTTGCGATCGCGGTACTGACATCCAACACCACGCACGTTCGGACGTGCGATTTCGCTGATTGTGGGTGAGTTCTCATGCGCTAGGTAGATGCATCCATTCGGTGCCAGTTGTAACGCCCCATTCGATACCGCACCTGAACGTCCAATCGACATGCGTGTGCCCGCGATTGACGCATCGGCAGCAGAACAGTCGTATTGGTCTATGGAGGCGTTCGTGTACGAGGAAGCATACAGTTTGGTACCATCCGGTGAGAACTCTACGCCGTAGGTCAGCTGCGACGACAGCGTGATGGCCGTTGAAATCGCACCTGTTGCACGATCGAAGCGAAACATGGAAAGTCTACCCGGCATCGATGTCGCCATTGCAAGACGCGTCCCTTGAGGGTTTGCGCGTAGGTATCCGATGTCGCCGAACTGCACTGCCGGACCAAGACGGTATGTAGCAGGGGTGGCGTTGATACCGTTGCGCGTGACGAGGTAGACGAGGAACGTATTCGTTCCCACCTCATGTCCGATGAGCCATGCATCAACACCATTGGCATGTCGCACAGCTGTGATCTTCTCCGATGCACCAGGAGCAAGCGGCACATTGAGCAGTAGCACATCTCCATTGCCACCATTCAACGTCATGTCGACAACTGAATAGCTGATACCACGGGCATAGCTGCGCTCGACAGCATCAACTGTTACGAGGAAGTAGCGCGACGGACGTCCGGGCCATGGAATCACTATGCATGACTGTGTCGATGACGAGAATCCCCAGAGTCCGACGCCACCGGGCATCTTCACATGATTCTTCGTCCAGACATCTGAACCGTCGGAATAGAACATCAGTCGTCCCGATGTATCCGACACCGTGATGCACCCCTCACGTGTGTTCATCACACCATCAGTGAGAATCACCGGAGGTGACGTGCGCACATTCATGCCGGCGAGTTCGCCAAAGTACCAGTTCTCTGCCTGACGCTGCGCATGGAGTGAACACGCCGCTACGACGGAGATGATGATGATGCGGAGGGAACGCATTGACGCTGACAATATATCCTGTTGATGCTGAATGTTACCGACATCTTCTCCGTAGTTTCATGCATGCTTCCAATCATTACGCTGCGTCCTCGTGAGGAGCGACGCATCAAGGAAGGACACCTCTGGGTGTTCGCCACCGACCTCTCGGCCCTCCCCGCGCTGGAGCCCGGAACACTCGTTCGCCTCAGCACCTCCGATGGTGCATCGCTCGGTACGGGCTTCTACAACCCCCTGTCGAAGATCGCCGTGCGCTTGCTTGGTGGCGAGATCGACGTTGTGGATGAAGCATTCTTTATTGAGCGTATTACGCATGCGGCCATGCTTCGCGCGCTGATGTTGCCCAATGAAGAGGCGTATCGCGTCGTGTTTGGCGAAGCCGATATGCTGTCAGGGTTGATTGTCGATCGATACGCATCAACACTGGTGGTGCAAACGCTATCAGCCGGAATGGACCGACGCAAGGACCTGATCGTTGCAGCATTGCGCGCTGTATTCCCTACCGCAACGGGCATCATCGAAAAGAACCTTTCGCAGATGCGCACCAAAGAAGGACTCGAGCTCGTTGAGGGCGTGATCTGGGGTGAGGTACCGGCAACAGTGCAGTTCCATGAAAACGACATCCTACTCGAGGTCGACATCACGGCAGGACAGAAGACTGGGTACTTCCTCGACCAGAAACTCAACCGCAAGGTCGTAGCCGATCTGTCAGCCGGTCGCACAGTGCTCGACTGTTTTTGCAACGTGGGCGGCTTTGCGCTCAACGCCGCAAAGGGTGGAGCAGTGCAGTCGGTTGGTATCGACAGTAGTGCTCCGGCTATTGAATCGGCGCAGCATCATGCGGCGATCAACCACCTCGATGCCTGCACCTTTATCAAAGCAAATGTCTTCGACTACCTCCGCGAGCAAGTCGCCGAGGGCAAGAAGTGGGACATGGTGATTCTCGACCCTCCGTCGTTCGCGAAGCATCGCGGTGCACTTCGAGGTGCCCTCGCTGGCTATGCCGAACTCAACCGGACAGCGCTCAAACTGCTCGACAGTGGCGGGATCCTGGTGAGTGCCTCGTGCACTCAGCTCGTACCAGAGCACGACCTGCTTGACATCATTTATCGTGAATCTGCCCGTGTACGCCGTCGCCTGCGCCTCATCCATCGAGGATCCCAGGCGCCAGACCATCCTGTGCTGCTTGCGATGCCTGAGACCCAGTACCTCAAATTCCTCGTGTTTGAGGTGCTGTAAGCCCCCTCGCATGCACTACGGCGCGGTGGAAAACGTCCACGGTTGTCCTTTCCGAACAACGGTTATGTTGCGTGCATCATGATGGACTTTGAGTACGAAGACGACAACGATGAACTGAATCGGCAGGAGCTCGATGAGACGCTCCGTCGGTTCCGGGAGTCTGTGCGCAGCGGAAACTGGCAGAATGGCACTCCGTCGATCGAATCGCTCGAAACCGTGGTGCACTATTGCTTGGAAACCTCGGCATTCGAAGACGCGTTTGTCTTCGCCAAGATGTGGACAGAGCGCGCCCCGTATTCACCGGATGCATGGCATAAGTTTGGCATTGCTCTGAGCAGCCTCGGTCGTTGGACTGATGCGCTCGAAGCATACGACCGTGCTTCGTCGCTCGACCCAATCGATACCGAACTGATCATCAATCGCGGTATTGCCCTCGAGCAACTCGGACGCCTCGATGATGCACAGGCGCTGATCGATGCTGCCTTGCAACAAGACCCAGAAAACGTCGACGCGCTGTTTACCAAGGCGCTCATTCTACAGAAGCGAGAGCGCTACGACGAAGCACTCCGCATGTTTTCTGTGATTGCCCGGCACGAGCAGTTTCATCGCGATGCTCTCTTTGAGATGGCCATCTGCCGAGAGGCACTCGAGCAGTATACCGAAGCCGCAGCCATCTACGACACCCTGATTGATGCAGAACCCTACGAGCCAAATGCATGGTTCAACAAGGGTGTAATCATGGGTAAGAAGGGGGCGCTCAGGGAAGCCATTCGTTGTTACGACATGGCAACGGTCATCAAGTCGGACTTCGTTAACGCGTGGTTTAACATGGGCAACACGTACTCAGCGCTTGGACGTGTTGAAGAGGCGATTGATGCGTACACGCACGCTCATGCATCAGACCCATCGGACGTACCCGTGATGCACAACCTTGCATCATCCCTCGAGGAGCGTGGAAGTTTTGAGGATGCTGCGCAGATGTTCACCAAGGTGATCACGGCAGACCCAACGCATGCGCAAGCGCTCTACGGACGCGGCACGTGTCATGATGCAATGGAGCAATTCGATCTTGCATTGCGCGACTACGAAGCAGCCCTTGCACTCGATCCAGCATATGCTGACCTGTGGTACGCCAAAGCAGATGCGCTCTTCAATCTGCGTCGAGTGCCGGAATCGCTCACAGCATACCGCAAAGCACTCGAGCTGCAGCCCGAAGATGTGGAGTGTTGGTTTGACTACGCATCAAGCGTGCTCGAAACCGGCGACGTCCTCGAAGCATTGCGTGGATTTAACGAATGCGTTCGTCTGCTTCCAACCTGGGCCGAAGGGTATTACGCAACGGCGAAAACGTTGTGCGCTGCAGGACAACCACATTCGGCGATCCCGTTTCTTCACAAAGCATTTTCACTTGATCCATCGAAGCGCGCCGATTTCGACGCCGAGTTTCCAATGATAGCTGGACCACTCGCGATGGAATACCTCACCACCGTCTTCACACAACACAACATAGGGGAACAGTAAACTATGCCATACGATCCAATGCTCGTACAACCAATGCGCGAAGAGCTCACGTCGCTCGGCGTAAAGGAACTTCGCACTGCTGAAGATGTCGACGCTGCGATGAAGCAACCAGGAACAACAATGGTTGTTCTAAATTCAGTCTGCGGTTGCGCAGCTGGTGGCGCGCGTCCAGGCGTTGCTCTTGCACTCAAGCATCAGACATTGCCTGATCACATCACGACGGTGTTTGCAGGACAGGACCTCGAGGCAGTTGAGCGCGCGCGTTCGTATTTCACTGGCGTTCCGCCATCTTCCCCGTCGATTGCACTGATGCGCGACGGCGAGCTCGTAGGCTTCATGCCGCGTCACCACATCGAGGGTCGTACACCTGAGATGATTGCTGCATCACTCACGAGCGCGTTCGACGAAATCTGCGTTAAGGCGTAAACGGCTCTTGATACAGCACGTGCGTCCATGCGTCGAGAATCGCATCAGCAAGTGCATGTTCAGGATAGACGTCTGCGACGAGTTGATGAAATGCTGGACCGTGATGTAGGTGTGCGAGGTGGCACACCTCGTGGACAACAACGCCTCGGATACAACCATCGGGTACGCGGATCAGATGTCCGTTGAGCGTGACATGTCCGGTCGACGAACATGACCCCCAGCGACGTCGCATCGTTCGCACACGCAGCCCCTGGTAGCGAAGTCCCGGGACACCGATCTTGGGTAACGCGTCGGCAACCATCTCTGCAAAAAGTTGATCTGCTTCGGAACGCTGCCATCGCTCTACGTAGCGCATGGCAGCGTTTTCTGTTCGTAGGCGGCTTGGCACGATAAGATCTGCACCGTCACCGGTAAAGCCCCAGGTACGTACACTTCCCCTGTGGTAGAACGAACGTGGACCGTCCAGAGTGGGCACCAGGGCCTTTCTGGCCTCGGCATCGCGGACGCGACGCATGATCCATACAGATTTCAGCTCCACAAACCGCTCGATTTCGTACAATGGCAGTCGGCTTGGCGCTCGCACGACAACATTGCCGTGCGGTTGTATCTCGACCGACATCGTGCGTCGACGGCTTCGTACAATGGTGTACGAAAGGCCCTCTTTCCCCGTAACGTTCTGCGTCATTTCAAGTTATTGTGATCTATGGAGCGTCAGCTCTCGGAATATAGCGACACTGAACTCTTCGCGTTGCTTCGCACAGAACGTCGCGAGCTTGCGTTTGGTGAGCTGTACTCACGACTGTCGCCCAACGTGTTCGCGTATTGCATGCGCGTACTCGGGAGTCGGGACCGGGCATACGATGTGTTTCAAGACACGTTTATGCGGTTCTACCAAAGCGCTGAACGCATCGAGTATCTCGAAAACGTTCGCGCGTATGCACTGACCATCTGCCGAAACCTCTGTCTGAACGAGAAGAAGCGCGCACAGACGCAGGTAGTAGAGTTTGACGAAGCACTCTACAACCCTGGCATCTCGCGCGAAGCAGATCGATCGGAAATGATGAAGCTCATTACGATGGCCATGGAGCTCTTGCCTCATGACCAGAAGGAAGTGTTTGTTCTTCGTGAATACGACGGCTTGTCGTACAACGAGATCAGTGCAATGCTCAACATCAAGCTCGAAACAGCAAAGGTTCGCGTGTTTCGTGCTCGACAACGGATCAAGGAAATCCTTGAGCCGTATCTCAACGAATTTTCAAAAGAATAGATCGGTTAGGCTATGGACTACCGCGATCATATCAACGACTTGCTCGATGGCGACCTCGAAGCCATCAACGAGTCTGCGCTCTTCGGTGAGCTTGCCGTCAACTCAGAGCTTCGCTCTGAATTCAAGCAGCAACTCGCTATTCGTTCTGCCGTGCAGAACGATCGCGTAGCACTTGTGCCACCTGTCGCACTTACGAGCTCTGTGTTTAGCGGACTCGGCTTTGCTGGCCCCCTTGCAGGCGCAGCTGCAGGTGCAGTTGGAGGAAGCTTGCTTTCGACATGGCTGCCAAAAGTTGGCGTGCCATTGCTCGCAGCAGCGGCCGCAACTGGCATCACGTGGGGAATTCTCCGCAGTGATTCGCAGCAACACGAGCAAGTAGCACAACAAGCACCGCAACAAGCACCGCAACAAACAGTTCAACAAACAGTTCAACAACCTGTACAACAACCTGTTGTGCAAACTGGAGCAACCACTGTTGTTGAGAAGCCGTGCAATCACGAGACGCAGATTGCTGCACTGAAGCGTGACAACGCAATACTTCGCACAGAACTTCAGCGCGCACGCACAGTTGTTGAGCCAACGAATGAGCAATCGCTCGCAGAACAAAACATCGAGCGCACATCAATGCCAGCGCAAGAGATGCAGCCAGCGCAACGTGTGACGCTCACGAATGCAATCACACTCGCTCCGGCATCGGATCAGCGAATGATTCAGCAGACGTCGCTTCAGCCGATTACGATGCGGTCGACGATGTATCCGGCGTTCCTTGTGCAGTTGCGCGGGATATCGACATCGTCGCTTGTTGATGTGAATGCGCCTGCGCAGTCGACATGGTACGAGAATGTTGGACTCGGCTTGTTGTATCAGCTGTCGGACAACCACGCGGTGGGTGTTGAGATGGGCAGTGAAGTGTTCCCGATGTCGTTCCAAGGTGATATCAACGGGCAGACCATCCGTTATCAGCAGCAACCACAGTCGATGTGGGCTGGTGCAGCATATCGGTACACACTCTCACCACTTGGAACATCTGGCTTCGCACCATTCGGACAGGTCTTCCTTGGTGGCACATCGTTTGGTCCACTCGGACGCGCAACTGCCGGACTCCAATACTCACCATCCGGACCACTATCGTTTATCCTGGGTGTTGAAGGTATGGCCATGGCCTACCAATTCAACAGCTCATGGTTCACGTCTTCGAAACTCGGACTCACCTATGGCGTTGCCGTACGCTTCTAACTCGATATCTATGCAGACCTCACAGAATACACGCTCATCGATGGTCCTTCTGCTTCTGGCCGCCTTGGTTATAGCAGTGGTGCCATCGTGTATATCCCCTCTTGATTCCGATGCTCCGCGGACCGAAACGCCCGTGACACCGGCCGTAAAGGTCACTCCGAAGACAGTTACCGTGGATTTCACGGCTGCTTCGGGTTCCTATCGGATCAAGGGGCTCCCAACCTTCCGCATCGACACAACCGTGTCTCCAATGCGGTTTTGGATTGACTGCACCATGGAGGCAGTACCCGACCCAGCCAAAAGCCCCATGCTGAAAGAGTTCCGCGTCCGCGTAGACTCCTTTCCTGGCAACGGGTTATCCTATAATCTGGTCAAGGGCGAGGTGAGCTTTATGGCCGATCTCGGCACCGGCATACAGGTGTACCCATCGGAGGCAAACACCAACGTTGCGTCCATGATTGTCGCCGAGCAGCCCCGTCAGCCTGGTCAGGCACGCAGTGTTACGCTCACCCTTTACGTCGTCCTCAACAAGGATCGGTATTTTGTGGGGGCCGGCCAGGAGCAGACCCTCGGAACAATCGTCCTGACGCTGTAACCATACCGTGGGTTGTGGTTTGTACCTGATGAAGATGGTTTGTCACCAAGTGTTTCACTGCACATCATTGGAGCTATCATGAACATTGCATCACTTTCACGCCTTGCGCTCGCAATGGTCGTGCTTGCCATGGGGTTTGTTACCTCATTCGCGCAACAGCGCCCAGGTCCGGAAGGATTTCAGGCGAAGGTTCTCGACAATAACGCTGGCGCGCAGTATGTAATGCTGGGCTGGTTCGGTGTTCAGGGCAATGATGTACCTGACTCCTACAACGTCTATCAGGCGTCGAAGGAAACCGAAGACATTACAAAGTTCACCAAGATCGGGTCAGTGGTTGTCGATCCTGCCAAGCCCCCTCGCGAGAACTTCTACACGTACAACGTGGAGAATCTCGCAGCTGGCACCTACACGTTCTTCGTACGCGCCGTTTGGGGTAACGAAGAAAGTGCTCGCACGGTGATCAAGGTGGTCACGATCAAGGACAAGAACGAGAAGAAGGTCATTATCGTCTCGAAGCCAGTTCAGACTGGCGAAGCTGGAGCGCGCTACACATACACTGTAAGGGCCGAGTCGAACACCGAAGGCAAGATCCGCTACGGTATCGTCAACGGACCAGAAGGTATGACGATCAACGCTGAGACTGGCGTCATCACATGGGAGAACGCACGTGCCGGTCGCTACGAGATCAAGGTCAAGGCCTGGGTTGAAGTCAACGGCATGATCGTGATGGGATATCAAAGCTATGTACTTGAAATCGGCGGCGACAAGCCAAAGACTGAAACGTGCGCGACCTTCAAGGGAGCTGTCACGATCGAAGGTGCAAACGCAACAGCAAACGGTGTTGTAACGGCATGGCGCATGGAGCGCATCGTGCGCACACCAAACGGCGACACAACAACAACGTTCCGTCCAGTGTATACAGCCAAGATCGTTGCAGGACGTTACGAGCTCAAGATCCCAGCTGGCACATACAAGTTGCGTGTTGAAGGCGAAGCATTCCTCGCGGAATGGTACGACAACGTTGTCGAGCTGGCCGATGCGAAGACAGTATCAATTGCTTGCGATCAGTTCGAAACAATCGACTTCGTCGTCACCAAGCGCGCAGAGCCGGTCAAGGTTGTGATCGCTGGTCGTGTATTCGACGCTGAAACAGAAGCTGGTCTTAAGGCACTTGTTGTGTTTGAAGTTCGCTCGCGCGATCCACTCGCAGCCAACGCACTTATGCGTCGTGTCGTCGCCGAGACAAATGCAGAAGGCTATTACGAAGTCAAGATCCAAGCCGGCATTCCGTACATCGGCACAGCAACAGTGATCGGACGTGACAAGCAGAGCGAGTATTTGGTTGAGTTCTGGAACAACACCAATGACGCTTCGCAGGCATCAACAATCATACTTACAGCTAACGAAGACGGCTTCCGATTCCCAATGGACAAGCGTCCAGTGTATCAGAATGGCTTCTCGGGTACGATGAAGAACTTCTACACAAGCGCAGGTGTGACAGGCAAGGTTGTTGCACATCAGCTTGTGAGCCGTGCAAAGGAAAATGGCGACTCTGTGATTGTGAAGAACAAGGCCATCACCGTCGAAACTGATGCAAATGGCAACTACAGCTTCACGAACCTCACACCTGGCGTCTACATCGTATTTGGCATGCCGGGCACACGTCCGTACATCCCAGGCTGGATGCGCATGGGTGAGAAGGCAGCAGGCTCATGGCTGAATGCAACGCGCGTAGAGGTTGGCGATGCAATGGTTGCTGTGCAGTACGACATTCTGCTCGACACAGCAAAGGGCGAGCGTGGCAAGGGCCGTGTTCGCGGCTGGGTGTACGACAAGCGTGGCGGCATCGTCCACAAGGTTGGTGAAGAAACACCGCAGGGCGACGCTGCAGTAGTTGGGACACTCGTTCTTGCACGCGATGAGCAAGGCGACGTCGTCGACTTCGCAATGTCAGTCAACGAAGGCGCCTTCGAGCTCACAGAGCTTTCTTACGGAACAGTGACGCTTGAAGCAGATCGTGTTGACTACACACCTTCAGTTCAAACGATCACAGTTGACGACCAGCGCCTCGATCAAGAAGTCAGCATCGGTCTCGTCATGAGCACAACCAGCGTCGATGTACCAGTCGATGCCGTTGGTACACGCGTGAACCTCTTCCCGAACCCAACGGCAGCTAGCGCGTCACTTCGCTTTGTTGCAACACAGGGAACGGCAACAATCCGTGTTGTATCGATGACTGGCGTAACACTCGCAACGCAGACGGTTGACGTAGCTACTGGTGAGACGACGATGCAGCTCGCAACGTCGCAGCTTCCAGCAGGCATGGTGATGGTTCACGTCACAAATGGCACAGTGAGCTTCGCGCTTCCGCTGCAGATCGTTCGTTAAGCGGCCTCTCTCTGGGTTCCTCCAAGGGCCACTGCTTCACGGCAGTGGCCCTTTTTGCTATGTTGCGCGCTATGGCACGTACCCTCATCGCAATGCTGCTCGTCTGTGCAACCACGGTGGTTGCGCAGGTATCTTCGCCGACGTACTTCCGTCAGCAGATCTTCGATGTTGAGCATTACGATGCCGACATCACATTCCCGAATCCATCCGCAAAGACGATCGTTGGCACATGCCGAATTGCAGTACGTTGGACGTCTGACACCACGGCGTCGACCTTTCCCGTGAACTTGCGTGGACTTCAGATCGACTCTGTGTTTGTGATCAACAGTAAGCGTCTTCGCACAACAGCTACCCGCGTTGGATCGGAACAGATCGACACGATGCATTATGCGATTGCAATCAATGACGTTGTTGCGAAGAACCGCATCGACACCATCGAGGTGCACTACAGCGGCACTATGACGAACGAGGGTGGTGCTGGTGCATGGGGTGGCGTGCATTTCCAAGATAGCATCCTTTACTGCTTGGGCGTTGGTTTCGCAAGTCCAAACGTTAGCGCAACACAGCACTGGCTCCCCTGCTACGATCATCCGTCAGATAAAGCAACGCTCAGCGTGCGGTTCACAGTACCCGATGCCGGGTGGCTGGTGGCCTCCAACGGTGTGGCGCGTCCAGTTACGATCGCACCGAACGGCGCTGCCACCTACGAGTGGACCGAGCGCCAACCGTCGGCAACCTATCTCTTTACGTTTGCAGCCGGACGCTACATCAGGCTCACGGCCAACGGGGTTGTGCCACACGAGTACTACGTGCGCCGTCGTGATAGCGCGTCGGCACGAATTGCGTTTACGCTCGTTCCTCGCATGACCGAGACCTATGCACGACTGTACGGTGCCTATCCATTCGCTAAGGTCGGCTATTACGCATCGCAGCTCGGATCGATGGAACATCAGGGCATGATCGCGATCGCACTCAGAGAAGTACAACGTAAGGACTCGGCCAACATCGTTGCTGCACACGAGCTCGCGCACCAATGGTTCGGTGATTGCGTAACGCCGCAGGACTTTCGCTATGCATGGCT
>JAURNF010000079.1 GCA_030830285.1 Candidatus Kapaibacterium sp. | reverse complement strand
TGTGCGGTTCGGATTGAAGACAGTCTTCGTTCCGCAATTGCGACTGATGAGATCCCTGTCCAATACGACGTTAGGTCGCGTCGACAGTACAGTAGCGATGCTGACAGCATTGAGAGTCGTTTCATGCTTACCCAGTTTGAATACGGCACGGGTCGCATGCTATCTGTGCAGTCCTCGATTATCGAGCGCTTCATCAATCCCGAGATCACATCGCGCACGGCGATTACCATCACGGGGTTTACGGATCGTAAGGGAGATGCACAGCGCAATGCCGAGCTATCGGTGTTGCGCGCACGTGAGGCATCTGCGAGCATCTTGGGTGGTGCACGACGTGTAATACGTGGTGAAGGTGAGGCAGGAGACGCACTCCAGCCGCCGTTTACGAACGAGCTGCCTGAGACGCGACTCTACAATCGAACCGTTGAGATCCTCTTGCGGACGCCGATCCGATGATCAGCGGATGATGACGATCGGATAGGATGCAAGGACTCCTCCATCGTGCTCAAGAACTCGAACAAGGTACATCCCGCCCTGCAGCGTGCGTGCATCGATCGAGACTCGTCCTGCTGTGTAGGGAAGTGCAAGCAGCTCCACTCCAACGAGTGATGTAAGGGAGATGGTCTGTGCTGACGAGAAGTCAGGGGTAGTAAGCACAAACACACCACTCGATGGGTTTGGGTAGACGCCAGCTATAACCCGTCCATCGCGATCGTAGACCGAGGTGCCGCCACCATTATCAGTTGTGTCGCCCCCGCCCCCTGTAGTGTCGCCCATCCAACTGCCAGTTGTGTCGCCCATGAACTCGAGCGCGCCAACATCATACACGCCGTATGCTGGGATATCATTACCAGCGAGGTCCTTGGTGCCTGCCGATGAACCAATGAGTTTAGCAACATCGATGCCGCCATTGAACGCGCGTGAACGAGATGAAGCAATCGCATACGCTGGTATCGTTTCTGGTGCAGCTGGCCACAACACACCGGCGAAGCCGGGCTGCGTCAAGAGTGGATCGCCCGCCCACCCGGTGGGCTTCCCATCGAGTCGTTCGTTTGTTGTGCCAAGACGGAATGACTGAAGATCGCGGTATGTCGTTCCTTGATACTCAATCGCTATCTCTGAAGACGGGGACCAGTAGATGTTGCCAAGAAGATGTGCCTGATAATCGACGGGAACGCGGATATGTGGCACGCCACCCGTTGTGATGATGACGTTGTTGTAGATACGAACGTTTTCGATCCCTGCGTTCCACTTCGTGATGCCGATGCCGGCCAGTTCTGTGTTGAGAGCTGATGGTGTGGTGTAGATCGTGTTGTTGTAAATGAAGACATCACGAATTGTCGTCGTGGTTCCGCCCTTGAACACGGTGATTGCCGCGGCATTCGTTCGACCATCGTTCACGCTGATGTTGTAACGACACGTGTTGTTCGCCCATGGGCGTGCGCCATCGTATTGTCCGAGCAGATAGCCGCCACCCGCATTGTCGTGCGAGTAGCAGTACTGGATAACCGAGTTTGTAGCGCCACCATCAAGGTCGAAGCCGAGTCCGTCACACGAACTGTTTGTGGCGTTGCGATAGCTCTCACAGTATTGAATCACAACCTTGTTGGCATCGTACGCCCAGATGCCGCCGGGTCCGCCACAATGCACGTTGTCACGTCCGTTGTTGTACGCAACGCAATATTCAATCACCGCTCCATCTGTATTGCTCAGCACGATGCCGTTACCACGGATGCTCTTGGGATCTGCAAAGCCAGGATGATTGTACGCTTTGCACCGGCGGATTGTGACGTTCTTGTGCGGATATCCCAATTGTGAGAAGAATCCGTATACCTGAATGCCATCGTAGAGATTGTCGTGTACGTCAAGATCTTCGAGTAGTACGTTATCATAGCCTGAATTGCCCTGCCAGGCGCCAACGCGTACGCCGGCCTGACCGAAGTCGGATACTTCGAGATTCTTTAACACAATGTTCTTGTACTTCACATCGCCAGGCACATCCAGAAAGAACTCGACACCGGCCTTGGTGTTCTTGTTCATTCCCGAACCCTTGATCACGAGGTTCTCAAGCCGTATCCCCTGCGAGTTGTACACGTAAATCCCGTAGCTATCCTCAGCGAGAATGATCGCGCGCTGTTGAATCCCATAGGTGCTGATGACAAGTGGATCGTTCGGGTTGTTCGCATCCTTGTCGTCGAGATAGATGCGTCCTGTGAATGTCTCACCACCATAGAGCAGCAGAGAGTCGCCCGCTTGGAAATCCACATTCATTGTCGGACGTAATGTCCGCCACGCAGTCGAGGGACTTGTGCCGCTCTGCGTGTCGTTACCAGTGATACTGACATAGTACGTTGTCGAAAAAGCGGTTGTCGAGAAATACGTTAACAACGCTATGAAGCATGCGATATGAATGCGCATGGGAGCTCTCACGTGAAAGTAACCAGATTGATATCCGCCGTAGTACTGACGTAGCGGCATATATACGAAACTGCCGTATTTCGCTCTACCCGGCGCGCCAGCGCTGGGCGACACGTACCAAGAGGAGCATTACCGGCACTTCGATGAGCGGGCCAATCACTGCTGCAAAGGC
>JAURNF010000078.1 GCA_030830285.1 Candidatus Kapaibacterium sp. | reverse complement strand
GATGCAGAGATTACGAACTGATGCGGTACAATCACTCCGCGGGAGAACGTGTTGTAGAGCGATGCCGTGGTGGCACCGTATGAAGTTGCTCCATTACTTCGCGAGACAGTCCACTCATCTGACGTCGACCATCCAGGCCTTGTGATGAACGTATACATGCGCTTTGCCGCGTCCGACGAGTCAATCAATCGTTCCGCACTGACACGCAGAGAAGTCACTTCCTGATTGCGATTGTCGAGTGCAAACGCGTCTACCACCCATGAACGATTTGGGATCACGCTACGATCCGACGGGAGCTTGGTTGGTGACGTCTCAAGACGTGTAACGAGAATCTGCTCGTCGTCAACTGTATAGGTAACATCAAGCTCGCAACCAATGTCGCTAAACACGACACGTGGTTGATTAGCTCGCGTAAAGGAAAGCGAGCTCGCTCCAGCACCTACCAACGCGCCTGATGTACGTCGCGTGGCTCCAGACTCCAGCACGCCATCCCGACCACGAATGCGATCGAAGACGACGGATGGAATCGACTCGTTGCATTGGTAGTATCCAACAAGGCCTGTCTCGGATGGTTGCTTCACGAGATGCATACCTCGTCGTACGTCATCCTGCGACAGCGTGCGATCATAGAAACATACCTCGTCAATGTAGCCGTTGAAGTTTCGTGATGACCAGTAGTGATAGGTGCCCAGTTTCATCACAAGTTGGTTGAGCTGTTGCGGAGGCAGCGGTAGCTTATCGCTACTAGCAATTCCGTTCACGTAGACTGTAGCTCCGGCTGAGTCAACACAGAGCGCAACATGCGACCACGTATCTGGTTGCACTGTTAGACGTGAGTTCCACCACCAACGCCCGTCCTTCCACAGGTAGCCAAGCTCGTTCTTCTCATTGACAAACTGCATCCCGATTTCCTGACTAACCCCGTCGTCGGCATCGGTACAAAGGATGGCAGAAAATGGCGGCTGCATCCCTACCGGATGCACCCACGCCGTGAATGAGAATGACGATGTGTTTCCCGCAAGCCGACCAAGCGTTACGTGGTCGTCAGGATCTGTCAAGTCGATCGCACTTCCAGCAAACGGATCTATGCCATCACATTCACTCGGAAGCACAACGATCGCATCCTCAAGCAGCATCGTATCTGCATTGGTACCCTGCGAAACAATCAGGGTGACGTTGTATGTGCCTGGCTGTGTGTAGGAGACATCTACGCTGCGTGCGCTTGAGGTCTTCGGTGTGCCGCCCTCGAACTCCCAGCGTCGTTGGAACGTGAGATCTTCACGGACCGCCGATCGACATCCGAAACGAATGCGTTGTCGCGAACACCGAACCGTATCTCGATCACGAGAGATCAATGCGCGTAGATCGCTGCGCGGTGACAATGGAAGCTGCCACAGTCCACGGAGTGTAGCTGCTCGCAGAAGGCCACTCGGTTCATCAATGTACAGGAAGTTCACATCTGAGATCGGTAGATCACTTCCTAGTCGCACCCATTCCTGTGCACCATCACGCAGGATGTACACTCCATACGAGGTGCCAGCATACAACTCTCGTTGTTGTCCACGCCGCGCCACAATAGTCTTCATGGCAAACGACGGCAACCCTTGGGAACGGTCGGTCCATGTCTGACCGCCATCGAGCGACTCAAGCACCTTGACGCGATCTTGCTGTCCACCAAAGGCCACGACAATATGCTGCGGACCTTCCCCTACAAATGCCATATCCTGCATCCCAGCGCCACGACGAAGCGCTGCTGGCGGAGTAATATCTCTCCACGTCTTCCCACCATCGGTGCTCACGTGGAGACCTTGATCGCCAAGCGCCATCAGATGCGAACCATCTTCTGGATGCATACGTACTCGGTAGACCCAGTTCTGGAATGCCTTGAGCGTAGACCAACTACTTCCGTTGTCATTCGACACAACAACGCTCTGTGTGCCGTGATCACATGCAACAATGCGTGTGTATGATTGTGGATCTACACAGACGTTTGTCAACGTGATATAACCGAGATCAATGCCGAGGTCGGAACCTTTCGGCGCGACCTTCTTTGTTTGAGTGCGCATCGCTCGAACGCTTGACCATGGCTTGGCATAGATCCACTCGGTTGCGATCGGATTAACATTTGCACCCATCGCATCTGCACCTGACCACGCATACCAGCCGTCAATTCGAGGTGCATTGTTGTACACCGTTGTGTCACGAATGAAGATCGGCATGTGATACGCACCTACCGTCATAATCCGACCATCATGCGATTGATCAAAGCCCCACAGCTCAAGTGCCGAGATTCCTGTGCTTCGATCAAGCATCGTCCTACCACGATCAGGTGACGTTGCAATGCCACCATCATGCGTCAACCAGATTGTATCGCCAACGATTGATGCCGATTGTATGTCGTAATGAAGAGGTGGCATTGATGACCATGATCGGCCACCGTTGGTGGAGAGATACGGGAAGATTCCTGCCGCTACCATGAGCGACGTGTCACGGGACGACACAGCAAATCCCATATCCCACGTTACTTGTCCGAGTCCGTTTTCATTAGGCGCGTACGCGAACAGGTTCTTGTTGGTGAGAGTATCAACCGGTTCAGGACCATCAACTGCACCACAGCATCGGTGTTCGAACGTTGACCCTTGATCACGCGATACGTAGAGACCATACACCCCGCTCGGACCGTTTCGTATTTCTCCTGCGATCATCACGGAAACGAAATTCGGATCCGCCGGTGTGATCCCCAGTAGCGCACGAGCCATTACGCGGTCGGGCATGGGTATCGGATATCCAACACCTACCGTATCGAACTTCACTCCAGCATTGCGTGAGCGTGCAAACGCAATGTGACTTCCCATTTGTACCAAACCATAGGCAACGTCATTGCGCGACCCGTGCCACTGCAAATCCCACCAGGTGCCCTGGAAGTTTGAAGCACTTGACCATGTTGCACCACCATTCGTCGACAAGAACAGTCTACCCTGGGCAGCAATAACAACACGCTGTGGATCTGTTGGTGCGGCAGCACATTGGTCAACACCGGTTGGTTCCAAGGTAGCAGCAGCGCTTGTAAGTTGCACGCGACGGAACGTTAGGCCCGCATCACTCGAAACATAGAGTCCATGATCAGTTGCAGCATACACCGTCGATCCTGACATTGCGAGTCGACTGACCGACTGAATAGGAAGGTCCACACCAATGTTGGTCCATGTTCGACCAGCGTCAGTACTCCGCCATATGCCAGCCGATATCGTTCCAGCGATAACAAGTGATCGATTACGTGGATCAGTTATGTGGCAGCGTATAACTCCGACACCTTGCGAGCCAGTTGCCATCTTCGCTTCTGAATCAAAACCAAACGGACCGATCGACTGCCACCGATCGTCTGCCTGCACATCATCAACAATCTTCGT
>JAURNF010000077.1 GCA_030830285.1 Candidatus Kapaibacterium sp. | reverse complement strand
GCGTAGAAGGACTGAGTACGCGACCACAGGACCAGATCGTGTTGAAGAGCCCAGAATGGGCCAACATGCCTGGCATGGATCTCATCAAGGAAGAGCGCGAATACCTCGTTGAGGTGGGCGTTACGGATGTGATGGGCGACCTCCCGAAGGTTCTCAAGGACGAGCGCCTCGATCAGAAGATCAAGGAGTCTCGTATTAAGGACTTTGTACTTGCGTCAAATGTGCGTGAAATCTATTACCAGATTTGGCACAGCTCGGATGCAAGCAAGGACATTTCTGACTTCCCGAATGATGGTGAAATCGCTACTGTTCTCGGAAACAACGGCGGGCTGAACCAAGTATCGCACGGCTGGACGCTGCTCGGCTATCAGCGCGCTACGTTCGATCAATCGTGGCTCGATAAGCAGAACATCCCGCTTGGACTTGCAGAGGCACAGAATTGGTTCAAGACAACGACACCTGTCTACAACTTCGAAGAACCTCGTGGCGACTACCGTGCCTTCTGGGGTGGACTCGAGGGCAAGGTGCAGTTTGAGTATGATCACGACACGACATTGAGCCAGGGAACAAACCGCTTCCCTGCATCGCTGAAGGTGCGCTCATTCATGGCGCGCTTCCAGCCGAAGGGTCGTACTGGTGTTTACAAGCTCCACTTCTACTCGAAGACAAATAAGATCCTTGGTATTCGTCGCGATCCAAACTCCATGAATGTGGAGCCAAGCGATGAAGAAAAGGTGAACATTGGTACCGTTCAGCTGTCTGTCAAGGACTTGCGCAGCGTGCTGAAGGAACTCAATCGTACGATGAACGACCCTGATATCTTGACACTGACAACGGAGTTCACCAAGCCGAACAGCACGATGTCGGGCAAGACGTACAACGAGAAGCTCAACGCACGCGTGCTCACGCTCCAGACAAGCAACCCAGACCAAGCTCGTGAAGCGCGTCTGTACGGCTACATCAACATGATCCTTCGTCCGAACCAGAGCTCTGATCTCGAACAGAATCAGGCGAGCATGGGCTTTACGGTGAAGGTTGTGCAGCCAGACATTCCGATGTCGAAGCCAACGATTGCCGACCTCATTGAGAAGCACAAGGTTATTTCAGGTGTGAAGTATGTTGTGATCCCATTCGTGATCAACAGCTTCAAGACAGCACCACTGCCATCGCAGGTTTCAATCGAACCACGTGAGCCAGGCGTCAACATCGAAGTTGTCCAGATGCCGGGTCAGGCAGCATCGACACAGCCAGGCGGCACGAAGAGCCAGGCGTTCGAGCTCCGTATCTCTGGTCTGACATCTGATGGTAATGCGAAGAAGGAATACACGGTGAACTTCGCCGCTGCGAACATTCCTATGAGCGACGGAACAGTTCCTGATGCATTCATCACGGTGTACCCTGCTGGTCTGATGCAGAAGAACCGCGAGCAGATCGTCGACCTCATGGACAAGCGACTGCGCATCGGTAAGGAACCAGTACTTGCATTCCAACCAAGTAGCGAAGGTGAGATTCCAGCGAACCAGTTCACACTCAAGTATGAGATGGACGGACAGTCCAACAAGTTCGACGGAAGCCAGCCACTCCAGATGAAGCTGCCGTGCGTTCCAAAGGGCATGGGTATGCTCAAGGTTGCTGCAATCTGGAACTACCGTCCACTCGGCTCGCAGTACTCTGAGCAAGTGGTGTTGTTTGAACACCAGACCTCGAATGCTAAGAAGAATGCTCCAACAATTGATTTCGGCCAAGCGAGCGAGCAGTTCGACCTCAAGAACTTGAAGCTTGTGATCAGCGGAATCGTTGTTGAGCCTCCAACGATCGATTGTAAGAAGAAGGCAGACGCGAACGACGTCAAGGTATCCGTTGACTTCAATCCACCGTCTGCCGGCAAGTACAAGATCGTTTCACAGATCGACCCTGAGGGTGGCGGAACTTATAAGGTGACGGTGCAGCTGAAGGGACCACGCTCGAAGTTCACAGGTGCGAACCTCGAGATGAAGGTTTCTGCGACAGCAACTGGTGCTGATGCAGCATCCGAAACAACCAATGTTTCGATCCCTGAATTCCGTTGATCTTCTTAACCACGTACACAAATCGAGTTATCACATGAGTCTGTCAACAGCAATGTGCAGAGGTTTGATCTTGACCCTTGTAGCATCGGTCGGTGTTGCTGCGTCGAACGCACAAGACCAGAGCTATGAAGGCAAGTACAAGAACTCTCTCAAGTCCCTCTCCAATTATCGCTACGGCGATATCTCGGTCTTCCGTGTAGAGGGCCAGCTCTTTACAGACGTTAGTAACCTGCTCAACCCACCACTGCCGCCGGACACAACTGGTGCCGTGAAGCGCCTCGAAGAAAGCAACTTCACGTTGTTTGACGAGATCCGTAAGGCCGTTCGTCGCGCAAGCACGTCAGACAAGGTGAGTGAGATCCTCGTTGAGAAGCAGGGATTCAATCAAGATGAAGTGGCAGACCGTGATGTGCAGACCGTGATCGAGCGCTTCTTGCAAGACAAGGAGTATCAGAGCTCGTTGTTCAAGAGCGCGTACATCGTTACAACGAAGTATCAGCGTGGTGACGACGGTGCGAACCTCGTTGTTGTTGCTCTCGTCAAGACACGTGTTACGCCAGCAGGCAATACAGTGAAAGACTTGTCAAGCGTCAACGGTAACGATATCATCCCACGGTACTCGCTGACAAAGCTTTCTCCGCCTGCTAACTCAAGTGTTCCAGGCAAGCTGTACGACTATCTCAAGTCGCAGGTAATCCAGAATAACGTCACCAACGTGACGCTCGAAGCACAAGGTATCGACGATCCAGATACACGCTTCGTACGCCAAGTGTTTGGCAATTCTGTACAAGTGTCGGAGGATGACGTTCAGCAGTACATCAAGATCACAAACGGTATTCCGGTGTCGTATGTCGGACCGAACGAGATCACGCTTTCTGCTGCTGATCTTATCGCGTACCGTCGCTACGCACCAGATCCAACGCCGAAGATCATTACATCGGTTGAGCTTGATTCGAACGGTGAAGAAACAACAGTCGAGCGCGAAGTTGTCACATACAACGGACGTCTTCCGCTGTATGGCATTGAGCTTCGTTACGGACTCGAGGACATCAACTATCCATCGATCTGGAGCGAGCGCGTATCCGTGAACGCTGTGTGGAGTCAGGCACGCCTCGGTGTGATTCTCCCAACAAGCGGATGGTCGTCGCTGTCGACATCGCTCGGTAGCCCACGCACAATGACAAACGCTGGCTTTGGTGTGAACGCAAACGTCGAAGTGCCAATCAAGCTCATCGCACAGTCGGGCGTGTTCAACATCGCAGCGAGCTACGTGTTCGACGATGCTGTGAAGTCGGACCACCAGCGCTATGATGACATTGCAAAGCGCAACTTC
>JAURNF010000076.1 GCA_030830285.1 Candidatus Kapaibacterium sp. | reverse complement strand
GTTTTGTGGGTTTGCTGCGATCGTCGCATGCTTCGAGGGACACCTAGATCGTGCCGCGTTGCTGATCATCACGGCGGGTGTGTTCGACATGCTCGACGGTGTGGTGGCACGAATCACACGCAGCACGTCGGAGTTCGGCGTAGAGCTCGATTCGCTGTGCGATGCCGTGTCGTTCGGGGTTGCCCCGTCGGCGATGCTCTACCAAGCGATGTTTCACGACTGGCATCAGTGGGGCCTTCTTCTTGCGTCGCTGCCTGCACTGGCCGGCGTTCTGCGCCTGGCCCGCTTTAACGTCCAGCTCACGAGCATGGAAGACAAGCTATACTTCCGTGGCATGCCCATCCCGGCTGGAGCGTTCATGATCGTCTCCTATCTTGCGTTGTGGCTTCCTTCGGAGTCCATTCCTGCTGACTGGAAGCCCGCAGCAACAGCGGCAGTAACGGTACTGGCGGCGCTCGCCATGGTGAGCACGATCAAGTACGACAACATTCCACGCCCGTCAATCAAGGGTCTCCGCCAGCGACCCGTTGTCTTTTCCGTATTTTTCGTGGCGCTGGTCGCTTCGGTCATCACCGGAGGCAAGGCGCTCTTCCCATTCATGGTGCTGTATTTGGTCGGCGGCGCAATCCGACACCTCGTGGTGTTTCTGCGCGATCGATCCGAGCGCGATGACTCGATTGAGGAAGATGACCCAGATCCTTTTACCATGTAACAGCATGAAGACCTACACCGCATCAATCATCGTTTCACTGCGCCGCGCCATCCTCGATGTTCAAGGAAAGGCCGTAGAAAACGCGCTTCACTCACTGCACATGCAAGGCATGGCCAACGTACGGATCGGCAAGCACATCGAACTCGACGTGCAAGCACCCGACATGGAGTCTGCACGCGCAACGGTTGAAGAGGCATGCGCAAAGCTGCTCGCAAATCCAGTGATGGAAGATGTGCACATCGACATTGCTGAGAAGGCTGCAGGAGCATCGGCATGAAGATCGGTGTCGTAACCTTCCCTGGTTCGAATTGCAATGCTGATGCGGAGTTTGGCGCAACGATCACGGGCAATACTGCCGTTCGATTGTGGCACAAGGACACATCGCTGCCGAGCGGACTCGACGCGGTGATTCTGCCGGGTGGATTCTCATACGGCGACTATCTGCGCACTGGCGCGATCGCACGCTTCTCACCAATCATGCAATCGGTTATTGCCTTTGCCAACGACGGCGGCATTGTGTTCGGCATCTGTAATGGCTTCCAGATTCTCTGCGAATCAGGCTTGTTGCCAGGTGCTCTGATCCGCAACGAAGGCTTGTCCTTTGTGTGCAAGGATGTGAACCTGCGCGTCGAACGCACCAACAGCCCATTCACGCGAGCACTTTCAACAGGAAGTGTGTTGCGCATTCCGATCGCTCACGGTGAGGGACGCTTCACAGCTCCAGCCGAGGTGATCAACGAAATCGAAGCAAACAATCAGGTGCTCTATCGCTACGCAACGGAGGACGGAACACTGTCGTCCGAAGCAAATCCGAACGGAAGCATCAACAACATCGCAGGGATCACAAACGCACGTGGCAATGTCATGGGCATGATGCCGCATCCGGAGCGCGCATGCGATCCGCTGCTCGGCTCTACCGATGGCGTGAGTGTGTTTGCCAGCCTTGCTCTCGAACTTTCTTCACGTTGATCGAATACGGAGGTCGACATGCCAAATCTTGGAACAACCGAGATCATCATCATCGCTCTGGTAATCGTTCTGCTCTTCGGCGCAAAGAAGATTCCTGATCTCATGCGCGGACTCGGCTCCGGCGTACGCGAGTTCAAGGATGCCGCATCAGGCAAGGGCGACGATTCTTCCGACAAGCGCCCAACAAACGGCGACGGCACGAACTAAGATGTTTGATGTCGGTGGTGGCGAGCTCTTGCTCATCGTGCTCGTCGTGATTTTGTTGTTCGGACCAAAGAAGATCCCAGAAGTAGCGCAGCAGGTTGGAAAGGGCATCCGCCAATTCCGACGCGCGCAAGAGGATCTCAAGCAACAGATTCGCGATATCTCTGCCGAGATTTCGGTGGAGGAGCCGCAGCATGCAACAACTCCACCGCCACCAAGCTATACGCCCGCAGATCAGATCGTTGCAACGCCTCCACCAACGCGAGCAACACCTCCATCGGAGACAACCGATGAGGATGAACACCCATCTCAGGATGCATCACTACCGCAATGACGTTTACCGACCAACGCTCGGCATGTAGCGCAGGTACAACATCGGCAAAGGAATCCGTCGATGGATTCCTCTCGCGCATTGCTGCACAGGAATCACTGAATGCGTTTCTCGCTGTAGACGCTGCTGGCGCGCAGCGACAGGCGCTGGAAGCCGACGAACGCTATGCGTCCGGACTCCAACGTCCACTCGAGGGCATGGTGATCGCGGTGAAGGACAACATCCACGTGAAGGGTTTGCCAACCACATGTGCGTCGCGCATGCTGGAAGGATTTCAACCGCTATTCAATGCAACCGTGATTGAACGGTTGATCGACGCTGGTGCAATCTGCATCGGCAAGACGAACATGGACGAGTTCGCGATGGGTTCATCGAACGAGACGTCCGCATTTGGTCCAGTACTCCACCACATCGACAACGCACGCGTCCCAGGTGGCTCGTCAGGCGGCTCAGCCGTGGCAGCGGCCAGCGGCATGTGTCACGTGAGCTTGGGTTCGGATACGGGTGGCTCGATCCGTCAACCAGCAGCGTTTTGCGGAACGTTCGGACTGAAGCCGACCTATGGTCGCATCTCTCGCTACGGTCTGGTCGCATTTGCATCGTCACTCGATCAGATTGGATTATTCTCTGCATCGATTCACGACATGCAGGATGGGTTCGCTGCAATTGCTGGGCACGATCCAATGGACTCAACATCGGTCCAGGGTACGCCACGTTCGGCAGCAGAACGACCGCTGCGCATTGGCGCAATGCCCCTGTCGCAACTCACCGGATGTGAGCAGCAGATGATCGACGCCTATGGCGCGTATCGCGATGCACTCGCTGCGCTTGGTGCGGAGGTGGTCGACGTTGTGGTACCGCACAGCGAGACGTGGATCCCAACGTACTTCATCATCGCAACCGCGGAGGCCTCAAGCAATCTTGCTCGCTTCGACGGCGTGCGATTTGGCTTGCGAGTGGATGCTGAGGACGGCGACATTACGACTGCATCACGCACTGCAGGCTTCGGCGCTGAAGTGCAGCGTCGTATCATGCTTGGCACCTACGTACTCTCGAGCGGGTACTACGATGCATACTACAACAAGGCACAACAAGCTCGCCGACTCATCAGCGACGCGTACACCGACATTTTCAGTCGCGTCGATCTGCTTGCTATGCCAACTACGCCAACAACGGCGTTTGAACGCGGCGCAAAGAAGGATCCCGTGAGCATGTGGCTCAGCGACTACTTCACGGTGTCGGCCAACATTGCTGGTATTCCGGCGATAAGCTTGCCGTTTGGCAGCGATGTAGCTGGACTTCCTATCGGGATGCAATTGCAGGGTCCGATGTGGAGCGACGAGCTCCTCATGGCTACGGCCGGACGCTTAGCACGCACGGCGTAAGGCCATACGATTAGGCTTGACCGACGAACGTGATCGGCACCTGAATCGCTTCGGAAATGCTCAGCTTTACTGGACATGTCGTTACGGCATTCGTAAGGATTTTCAGGGCCTGGTCATCCATCTGCGCTGGCAGTCGAATCTCCACCGACAACCGTCCAATGCGACGTAGCGGGTCAGCGACCATTTCCTTCTTCACCGTGATCCGCGTGCCCTCGAGCTTCCACCCATGCTTGTCGGCAGCAAGTCCGACGTAGGTAAGCATACACGAGCCCAGTGCCGTTGCCAGCAGATCTGTCGGCGAGAAACTCTCACCACGTCCGTGATTGTCAACGGGGGCATCGGTGATCAGCGTTGTGCCCGATGGACCGTGTGTGGCAGCGCAGCGGAGCTGGCCTTCGTAAACAAGTGTCATTTCAACCACTGAAACCTCCTGTTATCGTCGGGTTATCGTCGGTTTTGTCCGTATTTTTGGAGTCTATCCCACAAAGGACAACTCACTATGAGCGTATTGGTCAACAAGAATTCCAAAGTCATCGTCCAAGGTATCACTGGCGGCGAAGGAACCTTCCATGCATCACAGATGCTAGCCTACGGCACACAGGTCGTTGGTGGCGTTACACCTGGCAAGGGTGGTACAATGTACGCCGGGAAGGGCGATGATGCATTCACTCATGCCGTGCCGGTGTTCAACACTGTTGCTGAAGCAAAGGCTGCAACTGGCTGTGATGTGTCAATCATCTTCGTTCCAGCCCCGATGGCTGCCGACGCGATCCTCGAAGCAATTGCTTCGGATATCAAGGTGATTGTCTGCATCACCGAGGGCATCCCAGTGCGCGACATGATCCCAGTGCAAGCGGCGCTTGAGAAGTCAGACTGCCGTCTGATCGGACCAAACTGCCCTGGCATCATCACACCAGGTGAGTGCAAGATCGGCATCATGCCGGGCTTCATCTTCACTGGTGGCGGTCCTGTTGGCCTTGTATCGCGCTCAGGCACACTCACGTACGAAGCTGTACGCCAGCTTTCAGACGTAGGCCTTGGTCAGACCACATGTATCGGCATCGGTGGCGACCCAATCATCGGCACTCGCTTCATCGACGCGATCAAGCTGTTCAACGACGATCCTGCAACAGAAGCAATCGTGATGATCGGTGAAATTGGTGGCAACGCAGAAGAAGAAGCTGCGGAATACATCAAGGAGCACGTCAAGAAGCCCGTCGTTGGTTTCATCGCTGGTCAAACAGCGCCTCCTGGACGTCGCATGGGCCACGCTGGTGCGATCATCTCGGGTGGTAAGGGCACAGCTGCAGACAAGATGGCAACGATGCGCGCATGCGGCATCACCGTTGTTGAGTCGCCAGCTACGATCGGCATCACCATGAAGAACCTGCTCGCAAGCAAGAGCAAGTAATTCCCTCTCTCAGAACTTTCCGTTTTACCAACGACAACAGATTACAACAATGGCAATCGAACGCACACTCTGTATCATCAAGCCTGATGGCGTCCGCAACCAGAACATTGGCAACATCGTTGCAATGATTCAAGCAGCTGGCTTCCGCATCCTTGGCTTGAAGCTCACACGCATCTCTCCAGCAGTAGCTGGCGAGTTCTATGGTGTTCACAAGGAACGTCCGTTCTACGGCGAACTTGTCAACTTCATGTCAAGCGGCGCAATCGTTCCTATCGCTCTCGAGAAGGAAAACGCGATCGCTGACTGGCGTGCACTGATCGGCTCGACAGACCCAGCAGAAGCTGCTGAAGGCACGATCCGCAAGAAGTACGCAACGAGCAAGGGCGAGAACGCTGTTCACGGCTCAGATTCGGTGGAGAATGGCATCAACGAGGTTGCATTCTTCTTCGCTGAGAGCGAACTGATCAACAACGCCTGATAACACGAATTCACCTGTACACACGTTGGTGATGAACGACGAGGGCGGCTTCCCGCCCTCGTCCTGTTTCTGGCAGTTTTGTGGTAGATTCCTACGGTTATTCCATGCGCACGAACATGACACACAGAAGCTTTTTCTTGAGCACATTAATTGCATTGTGCTTGGTGACCGTTGCTTCGCACGCACAAGAATCTGCAACACCGCCAGCGCGACGTGAGTATCGCCTCCAAGCCTTGTACCGTGCAGGTATCGCGCAGAGTTACGAAGTGGTGGAGCAGACAACCGTCGAACGCATCCACAGCGATTCATCGCGTAAAACGTACGAGCGCACAGCGACGTATCAGATCACGGTGCGCTGCATCGAATCACTTGATGGGATTGCGAAGCTTATCATCAACATCGATTCGCTGGTCTATCGCTTCAAAGCAGCCGGCCTTGAGATTGCGTACGACTCACAAAAAGACATCACGCCAAAGAACTTTGCAGACCTGAACAACTACGCCGGACCGCTCAATCGCACGTTTGAGATTACGGTGAGTCCATATGGCGAAGTCACAAAGCTCTCTGGCGAACAGATCGATTTCTGGCGCGACTATCTGCAGCAGAACGCCGCAGATCTCGACTCAGTAGTGTATACGATCTGGATGCAATCGCTTGATCGCGAAAATCTCCTCCAGTACGGTGATTTGCAGAAGCGTGTCATTCCAGGTACGCGCAAGGGTGTCGACTCGACGTGGCGCCACGCATACGCATCACGCATTGATGGCGTGATCTACGAAGGAACAGTCACCTCGCGTTTGGCCAACAACAGCGGCGGACTCTACACGATCATCACGAAGGACACGATCGCGGCTCGCCCGCAGCAGCCAATCCACGTCTATGGCATTCCCTACGTGAGCAATGTGCGTGACGGCGGTGCAGTTATCGATAACGAGCTGCTCCTCACTGCCAATGGCACAATCAACGAAGTCAAGCACGTCGCAAAGAGCTGGTTCCGTGGTGTTGTGAAGAACGAACCCTTCACACACAAGGTCACGACCACGACAATGTGGAAACTCACGGGTCAGTATCAATGGTGAGATCGTTTGTTCGCGAAGCACTCCTGGCCGTCATCGCGCTCGCGATATGGTCGTGTTCCGCCGATACTCCACCACAGGACGTACCGCAGGCCGATTCAACAGCAGTTGTAACAGCGAGCGATACCGCACAGGCCACAACGCTCACGCTACAGGAAGCTGCTCTCGATACGTTCGCTGTTCGCTACAAGGTTGGCGATGTGCTGCGCTATCGCGTCACTCAGGCCTCAGAAGCAGTCCAGGATTCGTCCATCGCGCAACAGCGAAGCTCACACGTATACACAAAGACTGTTCGTAGCGTGAACCCCGATGGTACGTTCACCGTCGCGATGCGCTTCGACTCCATCAACGTTGCGTTCACTGCACGCAATCGTGCAAGCGGAGCAACGCTCGCCAACAAGTCATACGCGTCGTCAGATTCCACACAACGTTCGAGTGCAGAGTTCACGCAGTACAACGCGCTACTCGGCGAGAGCGTAGACCTTGTGATCGACCATCGTGGTGGCATCGTCCGCGTAGGCAGTGTTTCGAAGATTGTTGATCAGCTGCTCAAGAGCGTTGGACAAAATCCACCGCCTGGTGCGAAGGAACAACTCACAGCCCAAGTTCAGGGCGCGATCTATGGCGCGTTTCACGGACAGGAGATCATCCCGTTTCCTGCGAAGCCCCTTGACTCAACGGGTACTTGGACAAATGCGATGACGACGCCAATCGCTGAGCTGTTCACCGTTGCAACAACAGCAACGTACAAGGTGACATCCGTAAAGAAGATTCGCGATCATCGCATCGCAACAATCGATGCGGGTGTTACAGGCCGAATGAACGTACGTCCACTCCCACGCGAAGCAGGCATCAGCGTGTCGATCGATAAGTCGTCGATCAACGGCTCATCAGCAGCACTGCTCGACGTTGATGGTGGCTACACGATCTCAAAAAAGAATGCAATCTCGATGAATGTCACTGCAACTGTTCGTGGTGGACAGCGCGGTGAACGTCAAACTGTTTCGATGTCGCAAACGATGCGATACGAAATCGAACTCCTTCCGTAGTGCGTATGCCGAAGCAAAAGGTAGATCTTCGAAGTGTGTTTCAACCAAGCGACTCGATCATTTTTTTAGTGATCGCGGTTGGCTTGTTCATTGCAATCTATCTCGACGAAATGGCTGTGCGACTGATCGGCATCTGCATTTCGATCCTTGGTGGCGTTGCGCTCTTCATGATCGTGTCACCACGTCTGACCGATCTCCAAATCATCGCACCGATTCGTCCGTCGCAGACGCCGGACCTTGGCTCACGCATTGTTACTGACGGCAAGAAGACTTCGCAAACGTTCGATCCAGATGCATATCGCAAGTCATTTGGTCTCACTGAAGGGGGCGACCCATCCTTCGTTGATGAGAAGCAGATCGACTTGTTTGAAGGACATACTGATCTGGTGCAACACCCTGCCATCGAGCCTCCGGCACCGGTGGCGGTGCGTCCAGTAGCAGCGTCAGCAGCGCGACCACAGCAGTTTATCGAGCATACCGATTCAGAGTCCAGCATTCGCATTCTTGGTACGAAGAAGTCGAAGTCAGCAGCAGCTCCAAAGCTCGTGAGTGAGCTACGTCAAGAGAATCGCAAGAACGCTGAACTAAGCGCAGAGTTGAGCCCTGAGGCTTCGATCGAAGAAGCGACATTCTCGTCAACGACGGCAATGATCACTGGTCCGGTCACAGATGAGATTCAACTCTCGGAAGACATCATCGTCCGCCCTCGCTCCAAGTCGCGTGCCACGCCTCCTCCACCGCCTCCTCCTACAGCAGAGGAGCAGCCGGAGACAGCCGAGGCCGATCTCAGTGAGTCAGTGGACACGGGCTCTGAGCTGATCTTATCAGCACCAAGCAATGAGGTTGCGGAGCCGGTTGAAGACATCGTAGCGGAAGAAATCGTCGATGAGCAGCCGGAAGAGCACATTGAAGAGCCTGCGGAACCTGTTCGCACAGGCGATGACATCTCGGACCTCGTAAGCGAAACATCAAAGCCGCGCGAAACGTCGCGACGTTCACCTGCTGTGTCGCTCGCAACATTTGTGAATGATGACGAAGAAGACCTCACCTCGCAAGAGCCGCGAAGAGAATTCGACTTCCTGCTCAACCGCGTGTTGATGGTAATTCGTTCGGCAACGAACGCTCGCACGGCGGCCTTCTTGTGGGTCAATAGCGAACGTCAGCAACTCGTGGTCGAAGCTAAGATCACAGAGGCTGAAAGCGAGTTCACTCCTGAGCGCAAGATCCCAATGGGCTCCGATGCCGTGAGCCAGATTGCACGTGAGGGTCGCCCTGAGATCATCACGCAGATCAGTTCAACAGCAGAACTTGATCTTCTGCCGTACTACGTGAAGTCGGCACAGACTGTATCGTTCATCGGCGTGCCGGTGTACTATGGTGGCAGTGTGGTTGGTATCCTATGCGCTGATTCGAAGATCGAGGATGCATACTCTGATATCACAGTTGGATTCTTCGGACAGTTCACGAAGCTGATTTCGGGTCTGGTTTCGTCGTACACAACGCGCTATGACCTCATGCAGGCCTCAAGTGTTGTGGAAGCAACACGTCAGTTCCGTGAGCACATGGGTGGCACTCCTTCGAACACGCAGCAGATCGTGCGCGCACTCTTTGCGACACTTATCCAGCACATGGATATCAGCCGCATCGGCGTTGTTACGTTCAACCGTGAAGCCGGAGCATGGACGCTTACCGATGCTCGTTCAGCTCTTGACGATGGGTATCGCCAAAACGTTGGCGCAACCGTTGACCTTGCTACAACTGCCGTTGGCGAGTCGATTAACAGCGCAGCAACAGTTGTGCGTTCTGCCGATGACGAAGGTACGCGCGTTCTTGCGAATGAGCCATCACTCGAGGTCGGACAGTTCGTTTCGGTTCCGCTGTCGACGGCGCTTGAATCATACGGCGCGCTCTTCATCGAGAATGTCGTTGCTCCTCTCGCGCAACAAGAAGTAGCACTCGCTGCTGCGATTGCTGAGCAGGCTGGTGCATTGTTCGACCAACTCCGCAAGGAAGACGATCTGCGTACAGCAGCGCTGCTCGATCATGGTACCGGCGTCCTGAACGAACAAGGATTCGAGATGCGCGTCCGTGAAGAGTTCGCGCGCGCTGTCGATTACAACCTGCCACTTACGCTGTGCATCGTGCACCTCGATCCGTCAC
>JAURNF010000075.1 GCA_030830285.1 Candidatus Kapaibacterium sp. | reverse complement strand
GGACCCACCACGCCGTGCTCTGCGAGGAGTTGCGTGCCGATTGGCGATTGGAACGAGGCAAAGCGAAACTCGCCCGATGGATCGTGCCGCATGAGGAAGTCTACGGTGTGATTGCAGAGCGTGCAAACGCCGTCGAAGATCACGATGGTGTAGTCGCGTGTCATACAATCGCTATGTGTTAGCGCGTTCGTGTAAGACGTGCCACATAGAAGCCGTCGCCGCCGTTATCGCCAGGCAAGGTGCTCCACTCCGATTCGAGCGTGAAGGCAGAACCTTCGTCGCTTGCGCAGAAGCGTTCGATCTGCTGCTTGCCTTCCGCTGGGAGTATGCTGCAGGTTGCATACACAACGGTTCCACCAACACGCACAACCTTTGCGTTGCGACGCAGTATGTCGGCCTGCAACGCGATGAGCTCGTTGAGCATTACTTCGTTGAGGTTGTACAAGATGTCGGGGTTACGTCGAATGACGCCTGTGCCGCTGCACGGTACATCGATAAACACACCGTCGGCAGAGTCGGCCAAACGCTTTACGGGTTTCGTTGATGTGATGTGCCGCACATCCACGATCTGAACGCCAACGCGCACGCTGCGTTGTTTGAGCGCCGCGAGTTTCTCGCTGCTTGTGTCAAGCGCTATAAGACGTCCGCGATTCTTCATCGCTGCGGCAAACAACAGGGTCTTGCCACCAGCACCGGCGCATGCATCAACAATGCGCTGACCCGGCAAGCAGGGCAGTTCACGTCCAGCGCGCTGCGAGGTGATGTCTTGCTGCTCAAACCATCCATTGCGAAATGTATCAGATGCGAACAGACCAAACGGTGCGTCGATACGCACGGCGTCGAATTCGATTGGTGTTGGTGCAAACTCCGCGAGTGCTGCGCAACATTCCTTCACGGATGTCTTGAGCGTGTTCACGCGGATGAACGTTGCTGCATCACCAAGGAGCGTGCTCGTCACACGCCGCGCATCGTCGCCATAGGCAGAAGCAATTGCATCACGGAGCAGCTGCGGAAGTGCCGCTCGATCGGCATCAATGACGCCGTCGAGATCGCCACGCATCGCAGCATCAACGTCGCCATAGCGCACGGCCTGCATCAACACCGACCGAATGATGCGTGCATCGTTGGCCGATGGTCGGATCTCGCGGAAGAGATGCTCGAATGCCGTTGAGAGATGTCGACCTCGATGCACAACATCATCGTATGATGTGCGCACCGCATCGTGCAGTGATGCGGGGAGTTGGTTCACGCAGTAATCGTTAGAATGTTCGTCGTTGAATTGAATGCAGATGGGAACCGCTTGAGATCGGTGGCACTGCCAGAATTCGGCTGACGCTTCACCGCTCCATCGGTAGATGCAAACTGTGCGCCGTGACAGCTGCAGATGATGTCTGCTCCGGCTGCTGCAGGTGGGTTCACCTCACAACCTGCGTGTGAACATGCGGAGCTGAATACAACGAACGTGTTCTGGGCAATGCGGGAGATGAAGACGGGTGTTCCATCATTCAGTCCCGTGATGAGGCGCAGTGAAATTCCGCCAACGGCAGCCAGCTCAGGAACTGACGCTACATCGAGCGTAAACGTTGTACCAGATGGTGTTGGGTTTGATTCATCAGTCTCGCACCCAGCAACAAGTGTTGCGACTGAGGCAGCCGATATTGCAAGTCCAATCGATGCAGCTGCGCTGCGCAGAAAATGACGTCGTGAAGATGGTGTAGACATTAGCGTACTTACGATTGTGATTGGTGACGAATCTTCCACCATCCCAACCCGATCAACATCAGCGAGGTTCCCGCAACGAATGCGAAGCTTGCCGGAACTGCCTGCGGTGTTGCATCAAGTGGGAGCAAGCCGAAGCGGAACCGAGGCTCGTAGGTCACTTGCTTTGTCTCAGCGCCGAACAATGGATCTTTCACGATCGTGACGACTTCCTCACGATCCTTTGAGAAGATCTGCTGTCCGTCCTTGAACCACAGTCCGCCCCCTACAAGGATGCCGAGAATGCCGATGATGATAAGAAGACGCCAAATCATGTGTGTGCCTTAGTAGAAGAGGTGAAGTTGCAGGTTCCAACGATTCGCCGTGCCTTGTTTCCATGTATCCCACAAGCGGTACTCGGGACGGAGCTCGACGTAGGGAAGGACGAAGATCTGCGCGCCAAACACGGCAGCGTTTGCAATGATGTTTCCAGGCGCGAGTTCTTGATCCGTGGTGTAGCGCTCGTAGCGAGCGTAGACGTAAAGTGGCGAGTACACTTGATAGCCGAGCTCTGCCATGAAGTTGCTGGTACGTATTGCATCGTCGAGTTCGGTGGTGGTGTAATCCAGCATTAGCGAGAGGTGGTCGCTGAGTCCGATTCCAGCAAACGCACTCGTCATGCGGAACTCGTTGTTGATGAGCATCGACCCACCGAACCACATGTTGAGCATGTCGTTGAATGCACGTGGCCATACAACGGCGCGAGCAGTGAGCGTTGGACTGTTGCCTTGGATGACGGATTGCTGATCTTGTCCGTTGCTTACGCGCAGACGTGAAAGTGCCTCCGAGCCGAAGACCCCAGCTTGCACCGACAGCCACTTCAGTGATTCGTAGTTGATCTCTGCGCCGAATTCCGACCAATCAGGTGCGAGGTAGGTCTGACGGAGCGTTGTGTTGGCCCAGCTATAGGGCGCCATCGTGTGATCGTCGTAGCGCATGCCAATTGACGGACGGAACAGACCAGCGCGAATAGTTGGGAGCGATGCGTCGGGTTGAAACAGCACCGAAGCCGATCCAATCCGCTGTCCGGGATACCTACTGCGCGTAACATCTGTAATGCGCAATGCAGCAAGATTGAATGAACCCTCGACAGTGACGGCCTTCACGGGTGTGATTGCCGCGTAGAGACTTGCCTGCATC
>JAURNF010000074.1 GCA_030830285.1 Candidatus Kapaibacterium sp. | reverse complement strand
TGTAACCTTCGTGCCTGTCGAATAGTAACCGCGGTACACATTGCCCTTGACGGCAACACCGACACCCAATGAGACGATACCGTAGCCGAAGCCCGCGATCTCGTTGTTTACGTACTCGTTGTTCTGACCAGGGATCGTGTCGAGACGCTCAGAGTTGTTACCGTCACGTCCTGAAGGAAGCTTTTGACGGCTGACGATACCAGCTGAGTATGTCAACGTTGTTGAGCGAACATCATTCTGATACGTGAATGTGTTGTTAACAAAGTTGATGCTCGGCAAGCTGCTCACATACGATGGAGTGGCTGTCGGAGCGTTACGAATGATGAGGTTGCGAAGCTTGATGTCACGCGATCCATCTCCGAGATAGAATGGTGCACGGAATGGTGTCGGCGCGTTCAGCTCGAACACAATCGACTTCTGTGAACCACCTTCGAAGATGAAGTTACCAGCCGAATTTGCCCATTGCGGATCACGCTGGAACTGGAACTGAATCGCATTCGGATTAGACGTCAACACTGTTTGTCCGAAGAGAATACCAACACCGCTACCAGAATTCAATGTAACAGTGATCGATCCCTTCGCCACCGAGCGCTCAAGCGAAGGCTTGAACGTGACCGTGTTTGTCTGATCCATGCCGATGATGCGAGCAGTAAGATCAAGCGCTGGCGATGCAAGCGCTGTTGAACCTACTGAGTATGCAGCATCCGTGAGTTGGAACTCAATTGGACCCGACACACCCTTGAGGTACAGATCATTGACGGCGTTCTGAATTGTGGTGTAGTTCCGTGGGTCGCCTTGCTTGAGCAATCCGATCGTGTAGACACCTTCGAGCGATGGCTGAACGCTGAACTGCTGACATACTTGATTATTCCCAGCAACAGGATCGCCAGGATACTCAGTTGTCAAACATGCTTCAAACTGGCCGGCTACTTGCGGAGTGAAGCCAGGGAAATCGAATGATGTGATGTTGAGAGGAACTTCAGCACCAACGTCTGGCACAACGACGACCTGGTTATATACCATAGTACGTTGTGGGAGCTGATAGATCTGGAGACGAACTGGAATGTTCGAAAGATCCTGCATACCACCGTTAACAATTCGACCGCGAGGAGTAAACGGACGCTTTGTGTAGTAGGTGCCAGTTGTCGATGGTACTTCGATCGCCTGTGCACCGACTTCTTCGTTGTACAGCGTCTGGAAGATGTGTTGGCCTGTCGTAGGCTGACAGTCGTTGCTTGCCTGCTGGTCCGCTGCGCTCATCAACTCTGCACAGATGGTTACAGAGAACTGCGAAACATCTTGCGATACAAAGTTGTCGAAATCAATGTTGGCTTGAGCACCCGTTGCAAGGTCGCCTGTGTAGTCTACCGTATCACGATACACTTCAATACCTGATGGCAACTGCTTCACTGTTGCAATACAACGTGCGCTTGTGACGTTATTCAAACCAACGTTCTGGATGATACCAGAAATTGGAACAGTCACGCCCCGGGGATACTTCCGAGGGATAGCGAGAGGAGACCGGATTGTGCGAACAGCAAGGTCATTCGGGAATGCGATGTTGAACTCACGCTGCCACGTTTGTGTGTAGCCTGGAATAGCATACGTAGCCTCGAGTCGATATGCACCACCTGCTGCGAATCGACAGTCCAACGCGCCGTTAACGCCCGCGAGTGGGCCTACAGCCTCCGTCATTTCATACTTGAACAGAGATGTGTTGCCTGCTGTGTGCGCAATGCTTGGATTTCCAAATCGACGGGCCTCATACACGACGTTCGTGCTAGGAAGCGGTCCAACAACGCGGTACGTCAGTGTTATGTTCTGACCGTTCGTCTGACGGAACGACAACGAAGGCTTCGGGAAGTCTGGCGATGATCCATCATAAATCGAGCCTTGGCGCAGAATACGACGAGGATCGATGTCTTCAGGGAACGAAGCCTCAATACCAGAGAGAATGCCAAATCGCATTGTTGGACGAACTGCATAGCCCGTGCCTGTCTGGTCCGCCGTACACATGTTCGTGATATCTGCATAGCGGAACGACTGTGTAGCGTAGATCGGTTGTGGTGTTGTGTACTCGTATTCCGGGAACACGTAAACGTAACCGTTGCGCTGCGTACAGAAGTCAATCAACAGGTTGCTCGTTCCATCCCACATGAATGGTGTCTGGAAGTTAAACGTCACCCACGTTGGAGTACCAACAATAAGCGGGATCTGCCAACCAGTTTGTTGATGGACAAGCGTCATACCTGTCGTTGTTTGCGGATTCGTCAGTGCAGCGGCCGTCGTCTGCGCCATGTAGATATTGATCGTACGGGCAGTGAACGGCGTCGCATTGCGAACCTTAAACGCCAGCGAGGTAATCTGTCCGGGTGTTACACCGTGGAACTGCATTTCCGATGCTTTGATAAAGTATCGGCTACGAATCCCGTACCAATAATCCTGTAGCGGATTCGGGTAAATGTACTGACCCCACGTGTACGTGGCGCCTGCTCCACCGCCAAGCTCAACTAAGATCTGCGCTTGCGATGTCTGGGATGTTGTGATGAGCCCGACGCATGTCAGGAGCATCAGTATAAAACGCGTAGGCCATGAATGCTTCATGCTTCACGTTCCTTCGAGATGTTGTGAAATTATAGCCTGTTCTTCATCGCGATGTTGGTATCAACACTGCCGCTACCGAGAAGCGAACTCGTGTCACAAGGACAATAACAGCAAAAAAGCCTGAAAGGTTTCGCAGTGACGCTGCTCGTAACAAGCTTTGCCTCTGATCCTAGACCCCTCCAGACTCACTGCCAATGTTACGAAGTTTTCCTGTAGAACAGCAAGTCGATTTTCCGTGTATTTTTCCACCTATGAGCACATATGAACAAGCACTCGAAGCCCTTGCCTATCTACGTTCTGTGACATCCTCCGAACCACGGATCGGTATCATCCTAGGGACGGGATTAGGCGGTCTGGTCAAGGAGATCGAAAACCCAACACTTGTCAGCTACGATAGTATCCCACATTTTTCCGTGAGTACCGTCGAATCTCATGTTGGACGCCTTGTATTTGGCTCTATACATAACGTAGAAGTCGTGGCGATGCAGGGCCGATTCCACGCCTACGAGGGGTATTCGCTTCAGGATATCACGTTCCCCGTGCGTGTTATGCGACACTTAGGGGTCAACACCCTGATCATCTCGAATGCCTGCGGTGGAATGAATCCGTTGTATCGGCGCGGTGACATCATGGTGATTGACGACCACATCAACCTACTGGGCGATAACCCTTTGATTGGTCGGAATGACGAACGCTATGGCCCTCGATTCCCGGACATGAGCGAACCATATTCGCGTCGGCTGATCTCACTTGCCGAGCAGGTCGCCCTAGAGCAAGGCGTCCGACTCCACCGCGGAGTGTACGTTGTCGTTCAGGGTCCGAACCTCGAGACGCGCGCTGAATATCGCTTCCTCAGAACAATCGGAGCCGATGTTGTGGGTATGAGCACTGTACCCGAAACGATCGTGGCGCGTCATATGGGCATGGATGTGCTGGGCTTCAGTATCATCACAGACGAGTGCTTCCCCGACTCACTGCAGCCTGTACATCTGGAAGATGTGTTGGCTGCTGCTGCCGTGGCCGAACCCGTAATGACATCAATCATTGCAAGCGTTGTGCAACGTATCGAGCACCACTGATGCGCCACCTCTTATTGTCGTCTTTGTTTGGAATCGCCTTGTTGAGCTTTGGATGCTCTCCAACGGATACCGTGATTAACACGTTCGATGAAACCTGGACGTTAGCAACGACGTCACAGAAGGGTCTTGCCTTTGTGTCAATGCCGAGTGGAACGCAATCATCAGAGTTCGTTTGGGGCGACTTTCCCAACTCCTTCTCGAACATCACGGTGTTTCGCGACCGGATGTACGCACTAAATGACTGGCAGACGTTCATCTTGGTGTTTGATGCCACCACTACAACGGTTGTTGATACACTATTTACGACCTTGTATGAATACCCCAATGACATAGCCTTCGCTAATGCAACCACCGCATACGTTGCGATGAAGCGCTATAACGTGCTGTTAGTGATGGACCTCACAACTGGATTTTCTCCTCGTGTGATTGAGTTGCCGGGCAAGGCAACATCCGTTGCCTGCTTCGGTAATCTAGTGTGTGCAGTGATCCCTGAGAAGAATACTGCAGTGCTCATCGATACACGCACGAATGAGATCACGAAATCGCTTCAGACGGCTGCTAGCCCCTTTTACGTTGGAGCTGATGCAGCGAATGAAAATTTCGTTGTCGTGTGCTTGGGTGATGGCAAGATCAATGCTTCAGCACCATCAAACCCAATAATGCAATTCGTGCGTCCTGAGACGGCAAGCATTATCGCAAGCGTTGATATCTCAGGCCGCGCGACAAATGCATCAATCCAGCGTCCGCGCGGTTTGCTCGTCACGGCAAACGAAGAAGCGTTTGTTCCGGTACAGAATGGGCTTATCCGTGTAAGTACTCGCACGCGTTCGAAAGCATCGATCGTACAGTTGGAATCCTATGACGGGATTTATGCCAATCCTGCCCGTGCAGAGCTCATGACTGTTCGCCACTCGCCTGAAGGCAGCACGATCGATGTGTTTGATGAGTTTGCCGAAAACATCAAATACACATTCGTGCGTCCAGATTCAGTTCGAGCTGTTGCTGGTGTTGCGAAATGATTCTCGAGTCACTCCTTACTCGTGCGTCGAAGCTGCATCGCCGTATTGCTCTCGCTGATGCTACCGATGTTCGCGTCCTAGAGGCAGCGGCACGTTTATCTAAGTTCGAAGTGTGCCGCCCTGTTCTCATCGGCAATCAGCATGAGATACGTTCTGCGCTACGAACGAACAACATCAATGCAACAGGCATTGAAATCATCGACCCGGAAGACATCCGTGATGCTACGTCGTCCTATGTGTACACGCGACGTGAGCAAAAGGGATTGACACAGGAGCAGGCTTCACTGTGCGCGCTTGACCCGCTCTATGCAGCGGGGTACCTTGTTGCTTCAGGAGACGTAGATGGAGCGGTTGCTGGCGCCGTCTCGACAACATCTGATGTGATTCGCGCAGCCCTGTGGACGGTTGGTCTGTCGGATCAATGCAAGACCCTATCGAGCTACTTCCTCATGGCATGGCCAACCCATGCGATGGTCTATGCCGACTGTGGTGTCGTGCCAGATCCAACATCAGATCAATTGGTCGACATCGCCGCTGCTGCTGCACGCAGTTATGCGATGGTCGTCGCCGAAGAGCCTCGTGTGGCATTCCTTAGCTTCTCGACGAAGGGAAGTGCATCTCACCCTTCTGTTGCGAAGGTACAAGATGCTACAGCAGCGTTTATCGCTCGGCACCCAGATGTCATCGCCGATGGTGAGCTTCAAGTTGATGCGGCACTCGTGCCAAACGTTGCTGCACGGAAAGCTCCGGGGTCTCCGCTTGCTGGAAATGCCAACGTGCTTGTATTCCCCGACCTCAACGCAGGTAACATCGCATACAAGATCACCGAGCGCCTG
>JAURNF010000073.1 GCA_030830285.1 Candidatus Kapaibacterium sp. | reverse complement strand
GGGGAATGAGATGGCAAGGCATGCAGCATAAAGAGGAAGTGACGACTCGCGTCGTCGAGCGGGAAACGAGACTCGAACTCGCGACCCCAACCTTGGCAAGGTTGTGCTCTACCAACTGAGCTATTCCCGCTTGTTGGTGATGCAAAACTACGCGTCGTGATACCATCAGTCAAACCCTTTTTTGTCGCGTCTTCGTAACCCCCCACGTTACCACGGCCTTAGCATTATCCACATGCTTATCCACGGGGTGTGTATCGTGACAGAAATCGCTCAATGCCCTGTCGTTAGGGCTTTTGAGGAGTGCACTGCGGTCAAACTACGACACACGAATAGTTTGCAAAACCTTGTTTTTCATAGACTTACACCATACGTCGAAACATCTGCGTGAAGACGAATCTGGAGGCTGCGTGAGATGCCGTACTTCAGTTCCTGCATCGATGGGACGGCGTCAATCTCACGTGCGAGCGACGTGACGCCACGCTCGCGGATGCCGCATGGCACGATGGCATTGAACAAATTGAGGTCGTTGCTCACATTCAACGCAAAGCCGTGCGACGTCACCCAGCGGCTACAGTGGATGCCGATAGCGCAGATCTTACGCGACTCACCTATCCACACGCCGGTAAGACCATCGACGCGCTGTGCTTCCACACCGTACTCAGAGAGCGTATCAATCACGGCCTGTTCAAGAAGTCGAAGGAACCAATGAAGATCTTGGCGGGAACGTGTGAGATTGAAGATTGGATAACCAACCAACTGACCAGGATTATGCACTGTGGCTTCGCCACCGCGATTTATCTCTACGACGTCGATCCCCTGCTCTGCTAGCAACTCGCGGCTCAACAGCAGGCTTCCATCCTGCGTCGTTCTACCGAGCGTAATCACAGGTGGATGCTCACAAAACACCAGCGTATCAGGATGGTCTAAACGCAACACGGCGTCGGCAAGCTCGCGCTGCCGACGCCATGCGTCGTGAAAATCAATTGTACCCCAATCCTGAACGATCATCGCTTAGAAGTTCACACACTCATCATATGCGAGTGCTGCGGATTCCATGATGGCTTCGCTGAGCGTTGGGTGAGCGTGTACGGTCTTGAAGATGGCCTGGCCAGTCGCGCCAAGCGCCTTGGCAATACCCATCTCACCGATCATTTCTGTCACGTCTGGACCAATCATGTGAGCGCCAAGGACTTCGCCGTACTTCGCATCGAAGATCAGCTTTACAAATCCTTGTGCCTTACCGATACCGTGTGCCTTGCCATTCGCTGTGAATGGGAACTTGCCAACCTTGACCTCGTAGCCAGCTTCCTTGGCCTTCTTTTCCGTAAGACCAATGCTTGCTACCTGTGGTTGACAGTATGTACAGCCTGGGATGTTTGCGTAATCGACGCCGTCAGTGTGGTGACCAGCAATGTGCTCTGCAGCAACGATGCCTTCTGCCGATGCCTTGTGCGCAAGCCATGGGGCTCCCGCAACGTCACCGATTGCATAGATCGTTGGCACGTTCGTGCGGCAATACTTGTCCACCTTAATCCAGCCGCGCTCCATATGCACGCCGGCATTCTCGAGTCCGATGTTCTCGATGTTCCCCTGCACGCCAATCGCATTGAGCGCAAGGTCAGCTGTAAGCGTCTCCTTAGTGCCATCCTTCTTTTCGATGATCACCTCAACGCCCTTACCCTTCTTCTTCGCCGACATCACCTTAGTCTCTGTGAGGATCTTCATGCCGTCGCGTTCAAACGTCTTGCGAAGCTCCTTCGACACATCGTCGTCCTCTACAGGAAGGATGCGGTCCATCATTTCGATTACCGTGACTTCGGTTCCGAATGACTTGTAGAAGTATGCGAACTCGATACCGATAGCACCAGCGCCCATAACGATGAGCGACTTTGGCGTCTTCTGCTGCAGCATGGCCTCTGTCGACGTGAGGATATACTCACGATCAACTTCGATACCTGGGATTTGACGTGGGCGAGCACCCGTTGCAATCATGATTGTCTTCGCAGCGATCACGTCAGTAACGCCGCCCTTTTCGTCCTTGACTTCAACAGTTGTGGGGTTCTTGATTGATCCCCAACCATTGATCTGCGTCACCTTGTACTTCTTGAACAAGAACGCAACGCCGTTGCTCATGCGGTCGGCAACACCGCGTGATCGTGAGATCACCTTCGGGAAGTCAACATCAATATCCTTGAGTCCGAAACCATAATCCTCAGCATGCTTGAGGAAGTTCATGTACTCGGCATTCTTCAGAAGCGACTTCGATGGGATACATCCCCAGTTGAGGCAAACGCCACCGAGACGGTCACGCTCGACGCAGGCAACCTTGAGTCCGAGTTGCGATGCGCGAATCGCTGCGACATATCCGCCAGGGCCTGAGCCGATAACGACGAGATCAAACGAGTGCTGGTTCATGGAAGGCTATGAAAAGTAATTGGAAGTGTCGAAGTGAACAGCAAAAATAGCACGGTTGTTCCAAACGAAAGAGCCCCTTGCGTTTTCGGCAAGGGGCTCGCGTTGTTCGATTCGTTTATGGGCACTTAGCTGGTGTATTCCACTGCTTCGTGGATCAGCGGATCATTAATCGCTACGGCATTGTTCTTAGCGTACTGACGCACCGCCATGATCATAAAGATGCCAGCAAAGAACATCCATCCAGTGAACTCCTGCCATCCGAATACCACGTGACCGTGTGCATCTGGGATCGCATGCTTGCTCACCGCAGGCATGATGATGTAGGCAAGGTCAAGGAAGTGCGAAAGAAGGATGATCGCTGCTGCCACAACCAGGATGCGCGTCTTACGCTTGACATCCTGACGCAGAAGGACCATGAACGGCACCACGAAGTGCAGAATCACGAGGGCTACGCCAAAGTGCTCCCAACCGTACATGTTGCGTGTTGCAAAGTAGATCGTCTCTTCTGGAAGGTTCGCATACCAGATGATGAAGTACTGCGAGAATGCGATGTACGTCCAGAACACTGAGAATGCAAACATCAGCTTGCCGAGGTCATGAAAGTGCTCAGGCGTGATGTACTCACGAAGGTGACCGTTGTTGTAAAGGGCAACCGTCATGATCGTGACAATTGCGAGTGCACCAACGAAGTGTCCAGCGAACGTATACACACCCCAGATTGTCGAGAACCAGTGTGGCTCAAGTGACATCAAAAGGTCAAACGATGCGAAGGTGATGCTGAGCGCATAGACAAGCACCCACGGTGCAGCGCGCTTCCAGTTCTTGCGTGTCGGTGTGATATCAGAGCCGGAGGCATCTTGCTTCAGAGAGTTACCAACCACAAAGCGGTGCATCCAAATCCAGAAGATGGCATACACGGCCATGCGAATCATGAACGCTGTCGTATTGAGATACGCTGCCTTCTTTTGGATGATCGGATCTGTTGCGGCCGACTCATGTGACCATTCGTAGATCGAATGGTGCGACAGCAAGTTGAAAATGATCGGGATGATACCGATCGCGAGGAACGGAACCATGCCCGTAAAGTTCTCGGCGATACGACGGATAGCAGAGCTCCATCCCGCACGAGCCAGGAATTGCAATGCTGAAAAGAAGACCATCGTGACGCTGATGCCAGCGAAGAACCAGAAGCCCAGCAGGTAATCTGCGAAGAAGCGCTCCTGTCCATGAAGTGCGAACACTGCTCCAAGGCCGACAGCTCCAAGCGCAGCGAGAACAGTACCAATCTTGTTCATCTTCCCGATAAGCGGGGTTGAACCGAGCGAGACATTTGACATTATAGTTTTTCTCCTGGCGCTGATTACTGAGCTTGAGTCGTTGGTGCGGCTGATGCTGTGCCCTTAACGCCCTGCATGTGACGGACGTAGCGTACAACAGCCCAGCGGTCAGTCGCATTCATCTTGTCCGCATAGCTCGGCATAAGGCCCTGGCCAGCGCTGATGATGTGGAAGATGCGTGCGTTCGAATATCCCTTCGCCTGATCTGCCATCAGACTTGGGATGTTCTCCCAGCGACGCTTTGTCATCTGCGACTTTTCACTGTTGCCGTCATAGTAGTGGCATGGCGAGCAGAACGTATTGAAACGATTCTGGCCACGTGCGAGCACGAACTCTGTATCAGGCAGATTTGGGTCGACGTTCGCTGTTTCAGCAATGTCGATATCCCCCACACCCAATGTGTATGGCTCTGCGCCACGCGCCACTGTGCCCTCTACGGGCTCACGAAGGCTCTTGCGATCACTAAAGAATGTGTTGCCCGACTGTGGAATCGCCTTAAACTGGAGATCCATGTTCGGGTTGATTTCCACTGGTGGTTCCGTCGAGAACCACATGATCTTACCGGAGAGGACCATTGCGACAAATCCTGCCACTGCCAGTCCGATCAAAATCAAAATGATGTTGCGTGCGTTCATGCGTATTCGCTGTTGTTGTTCGTGATCATTCCGCCGTAGCGTGTACAAGGTGCACGTGCGATGCTCCAAGGCGTTGGAGCATATCAGGTGTTCCTTCTGCTGAGAAGCGATCGTCATCCGAGTCAATTGTCACAACGAACGTATCGTCCGTTGCCTTCATGAATGACTCATCATGTTGGTAGCGGTTGTACCAGGTTGGCATACGGCACAGATGGAACAGGCCAATAACCGTCAGAAGGGCTGTGCCAAGGATTGATAACTCGAAGTCGATTGGAACAGAGAACTGCCAATCGAAGAATCCCTTACCGCCAATGTTCAAACGGTAGTCAATTGCTCCTGTCCAATACTGGAGTCCGAGTGCTGTGGAGAAGCCCCCTACCAAACCTGCAAACGAGATGTAGGTGAGGATGGAGCGCTTAATGCCCATGGCCTTGTCGAGTCCGTGCACCGGATATGGAGTGTGGATATCCCAATTACGGAATCCCGCATCGCGGAGCTTCTCTGCAGCGTGAACCGCAGCTTCCACATCAGTGAACTCGCCAATAACGCCGACTGGTGTTGTGCTCATAACGTGACCAACCTGAATCATTGTTTCGAAAGGAAAAGATTAGTGCGCCGATGCATCTGCATGGTGATCACCATGATGATGCTTCGGTTGTGCGCCCGGCAGGATGCTCTTGATTTCGGCGATCGCAATCACTGGAACGAACTTTGCGAAGAGCAAGAAGAGCGACAAGAAAATGCCGAACGTGCCGATGAAGATGGAGATTTCAACCCACGT
>JAURNF010000072.1 GCA_030830285.1 Candidatus Kapaibacterium sp. | reverse complement strand
TGACGAAGTGCGTTGGTGCGTGTGTCTTCGACGGAGATGTCGTTGATGGTGCGGTTGATAGCGTCGTTCTGATTGAGGATGTCGTAGATGGATAACCGCACTTCAAATGCACGTGTGTCTTCAGGGAAGCGATAGCCAACACCTGCATTCCATACGGTGAACATGCGGTTGAAGTCGGTGCCCAAGCCTTGATACAAGGAGTTTGCAACGTCAGTGCTACATGCGAGTGCGCCGATGTTCCAAATGACGCGCGCACTTGCGATGTGCGTGAAGTAGTTGTCATCTGCGCTTCGTTGAAGCGTGTTCGCTACCCACGTGTACATGCCGTTGTACGATACGGATACGTCGAGATCCTCAGAGTTTGATGATCCAACAAAGAAGCCCAACGAGCCGGTTGTTGAATTGGCGTAATTGATGTCGCTATTGATGCGACCTGGCGTGCGTGAGTAAATCACGGCGCCGTTCAGATTGAAGTTCGTTCCAAGAAGAGGGAAGCCATGTGTGAAGAATGCGCGTGCATTCCACATGCCTTCGAAGTTCTCATTGGTGGTAATCTGCGTGCCTGGTCCAACTACAACGTTGTCACCAATGATGGTGTCGCGACGTGTGATGATGTTCGACGAGCCGATGTAGTTCGCTGTGTACGATACGTTGAGTACACCAAACATGGTGCGACCCATCATCCAGTTGGAGTTGACAAGGCGTGCGTTGAATGAGTGCGCGTACTCCTGCACAAGATTCGGATTACCAACGCGAAGCTGCACAGGGTTTGAGTTATCGACAACGTTTTGGAGCTGCGAGATTGATGGCGCATTGGTGCTGGTACGATAGAACATCCGAATGTTGCTCTGCTGCGAGAACTTGTGCTGCACCATCAACGTCGGCAACACGTTTTGGAATGTGCGTGAGATGTTGTCAGTACGCGGGAAGAGCTGGTCGCCGGTGAGCATGGCAAACTGGTAGTTACCACCGAAGGTGACAATGGTGTTCTCCATGCGCCAGCGGTAGAGTGCTCCAGCACGATGGGTTTGGTAGGTATTCTCGAAGGTGTTGCTCAGCAGCGAGTCGAGCTTGCTGTAGCTTGATGAGGTTGAATCGAAATCGTTGGTTGTTCGACGTGATGTGTTGCGCGTGAAGTTGGGCTCGTACGAGAACTGAATCATGTCGCTTTCGCCAACAGGTTCCGTCCATGCCAGCTGTCCGCCCACACCAAGACTTGTCGAACCACCATCGGCACGTTGGTCGAGTCGAAGCGTGCTGTCGACGCCGGTGAAGAATGCATTCGTTGCAAGGAGGTTGTTGCCGTTCCAACGGTTTGAGCCATCAACGTTGAGCGTTGCAGCGAGTGTGCGCCCCTTTGTTTCGAACAAGCGTCGGTAGGTGGTTCCAACCGAGGCCGTATACCCACCGTTCGTACTGAGATTATCAGTGCTGGTTGTGTTCAGCGTGTCGAGCGTGGTCGATGTGATGCCGTCGACGAAGCTATTCGCATTCGACGCTTGATAGACAACGCGAGGTGTGATGATCAGGGCGTTTGCAGAGTCGATGAACGATTCGATGCGCGCATTAAATCGGTGATTACGATTGATAGAGTTCGAGGTGTTGAGCTCGCTGTATCGCTGACTTGCAATCGATGGCGTGATGTACTGTCGGTCCAATTGCGTTTCACGTGCATTGTCAGCATAGTTGAAGAAGTAGCTCGACGAGATATTCGTGCGACCAACGACGTCGGAGTAATTCAAGCCGAGGGCATTGGTTGTGCTAATGCCGCCTTGCTGACCCGAGAAGAAGTTGGAGAAGCTGCCACCACCACCGCCACCAAAGCCGCCGCCACCCATGCGCGACATCGCAACACTTCCTGCAGATCCGGCAAAACGCGACATCATGCGTCCCATCCCTCCCCCTCCCGTAGCACCGAGAATGTCTTGGAAGGAGAAGTTCTGCTGATTGACGTTGTTGGAGAGACCAAGCACGGAGATGCGTTGCGCATCACGAAAATCATTGAGCGTAACGCCTGCGTTGTAGCGGCTGTCCAACCCATATCCACCGTAGGCACGACCAAACGATCCGCTGCGACGGTCCTTCTTGGTGGTGATGTTCATGGTCTTCTGCGTGTTGCCATCGTCGAAGCCACTGAACATCGAGAGATCACTGCCACGGTCGAATACTTGCACGCGATCAACCATGTCGGCCGGAAGGTTCTTGAGTGTTGCCGACGCGTCGTCACCGAAGAACTCACGGCCGTCGACGGTAACACGACGAAGCTCTTCGCCCTGCGCCTTGATCGTGCCGTTCTCAACCGTGATGCCCGGCATCTTCTTCACGAGGTCTTCAGCGCTGGCGTTTGGATTGGTCTTGTAGGCCGCTGCGTTGTACTCCGTGGTGTCACCCTTGACTTCCACGCGGACGGCCATGCCCTCGACGTTGACTTCGCGGTTCTTGACGGTGTCGCGCTGGAGCTTGAAGGTGCCGATGTTCGCACGGGACTCTCGCGCAAATACTGTCTGCTCGAGCTTTTTGTAGCCCACATACGTAATCGTCATCCGGTACGGACCCGGCACGACGTCCTTGATGCGGAACTCGCCACTGCGCTCGGCAAATGCCCCCTTCACAACAGAAGTGTCCTTGGCCGAGGTTAGGCGAACGGTTGCGCCAACGAGCGGAGTGTCGTCGGCTGCGTCGAACACCGAGCCACGGAGGGTGATGGGATCTTGCGCGTAAAGCGCTGTAGCGGCCAACAGGCCTGTGCAGAGAGCAAGAATTCGGAGCATAGAGGACCTTATAACGTGCAAATCTCCGAAAAGGTTTACATGTAGGGGCAAAAAAGCCATAGGTTTGTGGGCTATGGAGCCAACCGGACTGCTTCTTGCGATGACGGCATCGCGCTGGCATCGCGCCGTGGAGCCTGTTCTGCAGGAACATGGTGTGTCGCTGTTGCATGTGCAGCTCCTCGAGGCGATCGATTGCCTGTGCAAACGGGGCACAGCACCTCATCAGGCGGATGTGTCGCGCTATACCGGCATCGACGTTATGACGGTGTCGATCAACGTCAGAGCGCTTACCGAACGCAACCTCCTGGTGCGCCAGAGCCTCCCACACGATGCACGTCGTGTGTTCGTCGAGCTTGCGCAAGGGGGCACGGAGCTGCTCGAGCGCGTGCGCGACGGACTCAATGCTGCCGATGCTGTGGTGTTCCCAACTGAAGAACGTCGCGCGGCACTGCGGCATGTACTGATGACTTGCGTAGAGGATACAACTGCATGATGAACCCTGCACTTATTGCTGAGCTTGGCTACCTGCGCGTCGTTGCAGCCGCACCACGCGTGCGTCCAGCTGATGTGTCGGCCAATGTCGCCGAACTTCTTCGTCACACAGAAGAAGCCGTTCTCAACCGTGCAGACATCGTGCTGTTCCCTGAGTTATCAATCACGGGATATACGTGCGGCGATCTCTTCACACAGGCGACTCTTCTCAACGCAGCTCTTGACGGTCTTGCAACGCTGTGCCGCGAAACCGCAGCACATGATATTGTGATGATTGTTGGTTTGCCACTTGCCGTGAGCGGACGGTTGTACAATGTTGCTGCGGTAGTGCATGGTGGTCGCGTACAAGCGTGTATTCCGAAGACGCACCTGGCTGCGACGCAAGAGTTCTACGAGACGCGATGGTTTACACGTGGCACGGATGTGTACGATGATATGGTGCGCATTGGTGAAGACGATGTACCGTTCGGTGCTGACATTCTCTGTGTGGATGATGCAGATCCAAGCGTCACCTTTGGTATCGAGATCTGCCAAGATCTCTGGTCAGTGGAACCTCCATCGGGTCCGCTTGCCCGCGAAGGCGCAACGCTGATCTTCAATCTTTCCGCCAGCAATGATCTCGTTGGGAAGGCATCATACCGTCGCGACCTGATTCGCATGCAATCGGCGCGCACGTATACCGCGTATGTGTACGCATCGAGCGGTCCTGGCGAGTCGACGACCGATGCGGTGTTCAGTGGACACTGTGTTGTGGCCGAATGTGGTGACGTGGTTGCTGAATCGCAACGCCTCCAGCTCAACGGAACCTCGGTGTGTGTTGATGTCGATGTGCAACGCTGCGCTCGCGAGCGCATGGCCGCTGCGTCATGGTCCATGGACCACCACGATGGCACGATGCGCGTCGTACACCTTGCCCTTCGTCGGTCGATCAAGGACGTTGTGCAACGTCGCATCGATCCGCATCCGTTCGTTCCGCACGGAGCAGCAGAGCGCACCGCGCGCTGCACAGAGATTCTCGAGCTGCAGGCCATGGGGCTCGCAGTGCGTGCTCAACGTTCACATGCGAAGGCGCTGGTGCTTGGACTCTCGGGTGGACTCGACAGTACGCTCGCAGCGCTCGTGTGTCGTCGCGCGTGTGAGATTCTCAACGTGCCATTCACAACGATCCATACCGTATCACTCCCAGGATTTGGTACCACCACGCGCACCCGGACAAATGCGCAGCACCTTGCTCGTGCCATCGGTGCAGAGTTCCGCGAGATTGATATCACGCCAAGCGTGATGCAACACTTTGCGGATATCGGACATGACCCTGAATCCCATACCGTGGTTTACGAGAATGCGCAAGCACGCATGCGGACTACGATCCTGATGGACGTTGCCAACATGGAGCAGGGGATTGTTGTTGGCACTGGCGACTTGTCGGAGATCGCACTCGGATGGAGCACGTTCAACGCCGACCACATGTCGATGTATAATCCTAACGCCGGCGTTCCGAAGACACTTGTGCGCGAGCTCATTCGTAGCGAAGCCGACCGTCTCGACGACCTCCGCGCGGTGCTCGTCGACGTGCTTGATACGCCTATCTCCCCGGAGCTCTTGCCTACATCAGCCGACGGCGTGCAGCACCAGCGTACCGAGGACGTGCTTGGACCATACGAGGTGCACGACTTTGTGCTCTACCACGCAATTCGCCGTCGCTGCAGCGCCGGGCAGGTTGCCGTACTTGCATTACTCGCCTTTGGCAGCACGTATCGCGACGCGCAGATCCTGCACTGGGTCGACACCTTCTATCGCCGCTTCGTAGCGGCGCAGTTCAAACGGTCGGCAATGCCCGACGGACCCAAGATTGGCTCTGTGAGCCTCTCACCGCGAGCCGACTGGCGGATGCCAAGTGACGCCGTAGACATACCGTGGCGCGACGGAGTCCGTCGCATTGCGGAGTTAGCAGGCGTTACAATTATTGACTAGTGAATTGGACACCAATATCTCAGTTGGTGGTTGGTGACGCAACGTGCGCTACGCTCTCATGTATGCGACGTATTTTGGTGTCGGCACGAACGAACCCACGAATGAGTCTGCGTGATCGTCCGTAGCCAACGGACGACACTATGAAGCAAACATCGACCTACCTTTCACCGGAAACCGTTGCCAAGCTCGGGAGCATGGAGCTCCGCGCGCGCCTGGTTGTTGAGGGGTTTATTACCGGACTGCATAGGTCGCCCTTCCATGGATTCAGTGCGGAGTTTTCAGAGCATCGGCAGTATCGCCACGGCGATGAACTCAAGCACATCGATTGGAAGATCTACGGTCGCTCAGATCGCTACTACGTCAAGCAATACGAAGACGAAACCAACCTGCGGGCAACGGTCTGCGTCGATATGAGTGCGTCGATGAACTATGCCTCCGAAGGCAACATCACCAAGTTCCAATACGCCACGTTCCTTGCAGCTTCATTGTCGTACCTCGTGCTGCAGCAGCGCGATGCTGCTGGACTTGCGCTCTACAACACTGATGTGCAGACCTATCTGCCGCCGCGCTCAAAGCAGTCATACGTGCGCGAGCTCATTCGCGCGCTCGAGAACGCTGTGCCGTCGAGTGGCACTGGGACGTCAGTTGCATTACATCATGTTGCAGAAAAGCTCGGTCGGCGAGGACTCGTCGTGGTTATCAGCGACTGCTTTGACGACACCGACAATATCCTCCATGCGCTGCGACATTTCCGACATGATCAGCACGAGGTGTTGCTGCTTCACGTGCTTGATCCACGGGAAGTCGATTTCAACATGGGCACTGCAGCAGTGTTCCGCGACATGGAGTCGGGTCAGGAACTCACCACCCATCCACAGCAACTCCAGCGCAGTTATCGCATCGCCGTCGAGGAATTCTGTCAGCGCATCAAACACGGATGTCACGCACAGAACATCGACTACGTGCGCATGACCACAGACCAACCATTTGATGCCGCGCTTCGCGAGTATCTTGTCAAACGCCAATCGATTCGAGGATAACCTACGAGCATGCAGATTTCTGGACTTCATACGGCCGTGATCACGCCATTTCATGCAAATGGTGAAGTAGATGTCGACGCCATGCGTCGCATTCTCGACATCCAGCTTGCTGGCGGTGTTGATGGCGTTGTCGTAACTGGCTCTACTGGCGAAGCAGCAACGCTCTCGCTTGCCGAGCGCGAGCAGCTGTGGCGGATTGCCGTTGAGCATTGTGCTGGACGCATCACAGTCACCGCTGGGGTTGGTACAAACGATACACGCTCGACGATCGAAAATGCGAAGGCCGCACAAGCAGCAGGCATCGATGCGCTCCTTATCGTATCGCCGTATTACAACAAGCCCACACAGGCTGGACTGCTTGCGCACTTCGGTGCGGTGCACGACGCTGTGACAATTCCGCAGATTCTCTACAATGTGCCAGGTCGCACCGGACAGAACCTCTCCGCGCAGACCCAACTCGCGATTGCTGAAGCATGTCCGAATATCATCGCAACAAAGGAGGCCAGTGCGAATCTTGAGCAGATGAGCGAGATCATCGCTCATGCGCCCGACCACTTCGCATTGCTTGCCGGCGATGATGTGCTTGCGCTCCCAACGATTGCCTGTGGTGGTCGCGGTGTGATAGCTGTGATATCGAATTACTTCCCACGCACGTATGGCGCACTCATTCGTGCCGCATTGCAGGACGACGTGCCAACTGCACGCGAGCTCCAGGATGCGCTACTCCCATACTTTGCAGCCAACTTCATTGAAACAAATCCATTGCCCGTCAAGTACATCATGCACAAGCTCGGACATTGCGCCAATGTGTTGCGGTTGCCACTCGTACCTGTGACTGCCGCATCGGCAGCAGCACTCGACGAGATCGTTGCAACGATTGACGATTCTCGGCTCGTTCAGTAATGCAGCAACCACTCATCATGGGCGTCCTCAATGTAACGCCCGACTCATTCTCGGATGGGGGCAGATTTGATGTGCGTGACGCTGCAGTGCAGCATGCACTCGAAATGCGACGTCAAGGGGCCGACTGGATCGATGTCGGTGGCGAGAGCACACGTCCTGGTGCAACGCCAGTGCCTGCAGATCTTGAATGCTCACGCGTACTGCCCGTGATCCGCGACATCATCGCAGCCGACGCAGGCGTGAAGATCTCTGTTGACACGTCAAAGGCCATCGTGGCTCAGCAAGCACTCGAAGCAGGCGCGCACATGATTAACGACGTCACGGCCGGACGACACGATGCGCGGATGTTTGATGTGGTTGCTTCAAGTGGCGCACCAATTGTGCTTATGCACATGCAAGGTGAGCCCCGCACAATGCAACAGAACCCTCAGTATGGCGACGTTGTGCACGAGGTAGTTGATATGCTTGGCGATCGGGTCGCAGCAGCTCGCGCTGCCGGTGTCACAACAGTGTATGTCGATCCAGGGATCGGCTTCGGTAAAACACTGGAACACAATCTTGATCTGCTGCATAACCTTGACAAGCTTATATCGGTGGGTGATGGCATCGTGCTTGGTATCTCTAGGAAGCGATTCATCGGAGAGATTACGGGCGTTCAAACTCCTGACGAACGCGATGTTGCTACGGCATTTGTACATGCATTGTTATGGACGATGCCCGTTGCGATGATACGAGTGCATAATGTTGCGTTGCACGCACAATTACGTACGCTATCCTACCGAGTCTTGTCATAAAACTGTCGTAAATTGCGTAGGAAAGTAGTAGAGCATGACACTACTACTGCAGCAGAACAGCAATGAGAACAGCAGTCACAACTGGGGAAACGTGAGGGGAATGAACGCAATCGCAGCACTCGTTTTATGCGTGTGCATGGTATGCACACAGACTTACAGCAACGGCATAGATTCAATACCACCGCTCAAGAAACTCACAATCGTCCAATCAAACAACCACCTCCTGGGTGAGCGGTACAAAACGCTGTTGCTCCCGCCGGACATCAATGTGCAGTACTTCAAGATGATGCGTGACATCGTGCGCAAAGATGTTGATGTATCGGGCATGACAGAGTTCGAGGCGCAGAAGGCACTTACAAAGTGGGCGAGTACCCAATGGCAACACGAAGGTCGGTACGTGCCACCAATGTCGATATCGGCACTAGACATGCTTGCCAACGTCAAGCGTGGCATGCGCTACAACTGTGAAGGTTATGCACGTGTGCTTTTCGATGCACTGAGCGCACATGGTTACGTGGCACGTATGGCATTCTTGCGGAAAAAGGCCTCGGAGTATGCAGGTCTTGGTGCAGCGCACGTAGCGGTCTCGGTGTGGTCGAATGTGTACCGCAAATGGATTTATCTCGACCCGCAGTTTGGTGGTTACCTGATGAAGAACGGGGCGCCTGTTTCGTTTATGGAAATGGCGCACGGGTTAGCGCAGCGAGATACGTGCGACTTCGTTGTTATGAACGGAACAAATGACGTCTTCAAGAGCTTTGTGAGCACCTTCGACGGTTTCGTGAGTTCAATGATGAAGATCGGGGAATCGTTCCGGTTCGTCTCGATGCCAGTTGATTCGACGGTTACCCAGTACCTGTCATTCCAGGGTATGCCAGCGGATGGTACTGTGTTTACGAACAATCAGAATCACTTATACATGACGGTGAATGAAGTATCACTGACCTTTTTCTCGAAAAGCAATGTGAACTTCGACTCGATCATGCAGAAGTACAACATTGTCGATCCCAAGGACTATGAGCGCTACATGCCGCTCTTCGCAATCGGCCCGAAGTTTGAGGTGAAGCTCGACAACAACATGCCGTGGTTCTCACATTACGAGTATTCAGTATCAGATGGGCCATGGCGAAGGGTGAAGGGATCTCTCCTGCAGATAGAGTTCCCAAATGGTCGCACAGAGCTGCGAGCACGAGCAGTAAACAAACTTGCAGTGCCGGGTCCTGTTACGTCAATGGTACTGTCGTACGAGTAGCACGTCATCAATCACGTGCCCGCTTCGGCGTCACTTGGTGCGGAACGCTGCTACATCGATCTCATACTTGCGAATCTTGTTGTGGAGGGTCTCGCGACTCACATCTAAGATCGCTGCTGCCTTTGAGACGTTGCCCTTTGTACGCTCGAGCGTCTTCTCAATCTTCAACTTGTCGACCATCGCAAGGTCGTCCTTGAGTGAACGATCTTCGCCGAGGTCGATTTCCGATGCGACCGGCTTTTCCGTTGCAGGCTGCTGTGTTGCAAAGGCAGGCTGTGCAACAACAATGCGTGAGCTCGACTGAGATGCAGAGCGATGCAAGTTGCGATGTACGTCTGCCACCTCGAGCTCATCTGATGACATCGTCTGGAGCGCAACGCGCAAGACACTCGAGAGTTCACGAACGTTGCCCGGCCAACTATACTGCTGAAGGTACTCGATCGCCGC
>JAURNF010000071.1 GCA_030830285.1 Candidatus Kapaibacterium sp. | reverse complement strand
CTCATGCACGCCAATAACGAGACGGGGACAATCCAACCGCTGGAGCAACTTCGTGCTGCGGTCCCAGATGCACTCCTGCACAGCGATGCCGTGCAAACGCTCGGGAAAATCCGGTTTGATGTCCAACAGCTCGGTGTGGATTTCGCCAGCTTTTCTGCGCACAAGATCCACGGACCCAAGGGCGTGGGGGCGATGTTTATTCGGAAGGGCATCGACTTCAAGGCGCATCAAGTAGGGGGCGGACAAGAGCGTAACCGCCGTGCGGGTACCGAGCCGGTGGCCTTGATCGTCGGGTTTGCTGCGGCGCTTCGCCGCTCAGTTGCTGATCTCGAGCAACGCGGCAAGCTGATGCAGGCCCTGACAGATACCGCCAGATCGATGATTCTCGATCTGATCCCAGATGTGCGAATCAACACGCCGAAGGATGGTGCGCTTCCGAACATTCTCAACGTGTCATTTCGCGACGCGGACCGACTCGATGGCGAGTCGATTCTGCAGCTCATGGACATGCGAGGCATTGCTGTTTCGAACGGTAGTGCCTGTGTCTCAGGCAGTCTTCAACCGTCGCACGTCCTTTCTGCCATGGGCTTGTCGGACGCAGAGGCGAGAGCGGCTGTGCGAATCTCAGTTTCCCAGCACACCACGCATGAGGAGATCGCCGCAGCTGTTCAAGCGCTGGCAAGTATTCTTCGTGGTTTGCGAGAAAGCAGCTGAAGGCATATATTGCGTGTTATAACACACAATTCACGTATCACAGAAGGATTCACCATGCGCACATTCGTGGCATCAGTAATGGCATTCACAGCAGCATCGATGATGCTGACAGCAGGTACAGCAATTCCAGGGGTGCAAGCAGGGGCGAAGAAGTACACGCTCAACAATGCCGTCGGTAAGAACGGTATTGAGTTCCTCTCGAAGGCACCGATGGAAGACATCAACGGTACGTCAGAGGGAGTAACGGGAGCATTCACCCTCGACCCAGCGAATCTCGAAGCAACGACTGGTAAGATCGAAGTCAAGGTTCTGTCGATGAAGACAGCCATGTCCAAGCGCGACGAGCACATGTACGATGCGATGTGGCTTGATGCGGAGAAGTACCCGACAATCGTGTTCGACGTCACAAGCCTCAAGGATGTCAAGGTTACTAAGGATGGCGGCAAGAACGTCGTTACGGCTACAGCCGTTGGCAACTTCACATGTCACGGTGTCACAAAGCCATCGACAGCATCGATCACGCTTACACTTATCCCAGAATCAGCCGAGACAAAGAAGCGTGCTTCGGGTAACCTCGTGATGATCGACGCAAAGTTCAATGTGGCACTTGCTGATCACAAGGTGACTGGCAAGGCTGGCGTGGTTGGAAAGAGCGTTGGCGAGGTGATCGCCATCACAGCAAAGCTGTTCGCGAACTCATAAGCTACGATTAGACGTTGTACCGGGGTTGGTGGCTTGCCACCAACCCCGTTGTATCTTACGGCATAACGATTCGAGGCCAGACTCATGAAGTACCTTCTGCATCTATTGATTCCTTGCATGTTCGTGGCAAGTGCTGCGTCGATGCGTGCTGACAGTGGCGGAAAGATCGGGTCATTTGCCGCGGGCTGTGGCGGATGCCACGGCGGAGCAGCATCACAGGCTACGTCAGTCGTCCTTGAAGGACCGCGCACAATCCGAGCTGGTCAGCAAGGGAACTACACGTTCGTAGTCGGACACGCGAACCCGGCAAATCAAGACGCTGGATTCAACCTTTCGTTTCGCGACGGTGGGGCTACTGCTGGAACGCTCACTGCGAGCAATGGTTCGCAAGTATTGAACGGCGAACTCACGCATACCGCACCAAAGGCAATGGCCAACAATACTGCGCGATTCGATTTCAAGTGGACTGCTCCGGCCCAGCATGGAATCTATCAGTTCAATGGCGCAGGCAATGCCGTGAATCTTGATGGTATCGCAACGGGAGCTGACTTCTGGAATGTCACAGGTAACATCAACATCACAGTATCGGGTGCAAACTTCACGTCGCCATCAGCGGCAGTGTCACTGTGCCGTGGTCAGGTACTCAATCTTGCATGGGACCAGACCGGACTCGACCAAGTCCGTTTGGAATGGTCAAGCAACAACTTTGCTACAACAGATGTGATTGCCACGAGCATTGCAGCAAGCACAGAGGCGCTCGCGTACACAATCCCAGCTACACAAGCGGCCGGTACCTATCTGGTACGAATGGTTGATCCCGCAACGGGCGGCGAGATTGCTCGTCTCATGCCTTCGGTAACGGTGATTGCTGGACCTCGAATTGTTCTTGAGCCCGAGCCAACACTCGTGTGCGAAGGGAAGGCACTTACGCTGACAGTAAGTGCCGAGGGAACGGATTTGCAGTATCGCTGGCGTCGCGATGGTGTTGAGATCCCAGGTGGTACGAAGCCTGTGTTGGAAATCAAGAAACTCGCTGCTCAAGATGGCGGTGTGTACGATTGCATCGTGTACGGGTGTGGAGGTAATGCAACGTCGAAGAGTGTTCTCGTAACGGTCGGTTCTGCACCTGTAGTTACAACCCAGCCGGTTGCACAAAGTGCATGCGAAGGGGAAACCGTGTCGTTCTCAATGGATGCTACAGGTAATGACATCACCTTCCAATGGATGAAGAATGGTGAGCCAATTCCAAACGCCACGACCAAGCAATTGGTGCTGTCGAAGATTACCCTGTTCGATGAGTCGACGTACAGCTGCGTCGTCGAGGGCGCATGTACACCCGTTGCAACAACCAATAGCGTAAAGCTCAACATTGTTGAACGTCCGCAGATTCGCACACAGCCAGTAGATCGCTCCTATCGTGTGGGCGATACGTTGATGTTGACGTTTGAGGTGTTTGGCGAAGAACTCACGTATCAGTGGTTCCGAGGTGGTGTTGCTGTTTCGGGTGCAACCGACCGTCTGTTCCGCAAGTTGCCTGTTACGAAGGCTGACTCTGGAACATGGGTTTGCAAGGTGATGAATCGTTGTGATACAATCGAAACGCGATTGGTGAATGTCGTTGTAACCTCGAATGGCGGACCTGGCAAGCTTGTACTTACATCCACCGGACTCTCGTTGCCAAGCGTTCCCGCATGTGCGATGATTGACACGACGATTGCAGACCTTCTTGTGAACGAAGGGGGCGCGCCAGTCACCATCACGTCAGTCTCCGCCGATCCAGCGTCAACAGTTGTGTTGATGGGATTTGTGACGCCACTTACGCTCGAGCCAAATGCACGATATGCCGTCGCACTCAGCATTACGCCGCGCACAGTGGGTCCGTTCTCAGCTACGGTGACATTCTTCACGTCTGTTGGTTCGTCCACGTTTACGATTACTGGTGAAGCGGTACCGAGCGTTCAGTTTGCAAAGGATACGATCCGGTACACACGCGGAGTTACTGGCGAGCAGCTATGTAACGTTACACTCCCGTTGGCGTGTCCGGAAACGGTGATCAATCGCGTACGACTGACCGGCCTCGGATCATCGACCTATACGCTCCGTCCGCTCGACACGCCATTGCCTTCAACCCTCTCTCGCAACGGAATCGTCAATGTCTGCATTGAGTCGAATGCACCAGACGGACCTGATGCACTACTCTCCGTGGAGACAGCGCATGGAACAGCGCAGTACGTTGTTACGCGTAATCCCGTGACAAGTGTTGAAGACGATGAACAAGCAATTGCAGGGAACATCACGCTTCGCGTTGTTCCAAACCCAATGACAGATGAGCTTCGTATCACATCGACGAATCCATCGACGATGAACGTTCGGATCGTTGATGTTACCGGTACCACGGTCACAACGCTTCGTGGACAATCAGAGATTGTCTGGGATCGCCGCAATCGTGGTGGTGCGATGGTGCCATCTGGATTGTATGTGGTGATTATCGATCACCACAATCAGCAGCGCGTCGAGAAGGTGCTGGTTCGATAACTCCTACGGGTAGACATTGAGCAAACGAAAAAGGCCTGGTATCGAGTGATACCAGGCCTTTTGGTTTCGTACGGAACTTCGTATCGAGCTTATGGGAAGATTCCCAGCGCTGCATACGACTGTGCGATCTTGTCGACTGAGCTTACGAATGCAGCTGTGCGCATGTCCTTAACACGCGGATTGCCATTGTAGTGCTCCATGATCGAGTGATACGACGAAATCATGGTGTCTTCCAGACCCGAGTTTACCAGATCCTCTTCGTCAGCACCACGTGCGATCATTGCACGCTCAGCGAGTGTCAGGCTCTTGCCCGTGAGACGCTCAACCATTTCGATGATGCGCAGACTCGAGCCCTCGTCGAAGCGCTTGTCCATGCGACCGAAGCGCACGTGCGACAAGTTCTTGAGCCACTCGAAGTACGACACAACAACGCCACCAGCGTTTACATACATGTCAGGCATCACCAAGATGCCCTTCTTCAAAAGAATTGGCTCGGCTTCCGAAGTGATCGGACCGTTTGCACCTTCGGCGATGATCTTCGCCTTGATCTTTGAAGCATTGCCCTTGTGAATCTGTGACTCAAGAGCAGCTGGTACGAGGATTTCGCATTCGTACTCAAGGACGCTGTTGCCTTCCTTGATTGTCTTTGCACCAGCAAAGCCTGTGATCGAACCCTTCTTCGCATGATGTGCGCGAAGCGATTCGACATCGATACCCTTCGGGTTCACAACAGCGCCGTCCCACTCGATTATGCCAACAACTGTTGCACCACCCTCTTGGAGGAACTTTGCTGCGTGGTAACCCACATTGCCAAAGCCTTGAACGATCACGCGCTTGTCAGACAAGCCCGTAGTCATCTTGAGCTTCTTCATGAGCTTCGGATCGTTCACTGCCTCGCGGACAGAGAAGAACAGACCACGTCCGGTAGCTGCTGTACGACCACGCACACCACCCTGACCAACTGGCTTACCTGTGACGCAACCGAGAGCGTTAATGTCGTCCTTCACCATCGACTGATACGTGTCGGCAATCCATGACATTTCACGTGGTCCAGTTCCGTAATCTGGAGCTGGTACGTCGACTGCTGGTCCAATGAAGTTCTTCTTGATAAGCTCAACTGTGTAGCGGCGCGTGATACGCTCGAGTTCGTCAGCAGTGTACTGCTTTGGATCGATGCGAATGCCGCCCTTGCCACCTCCGAATGGCACGTCAACTACTGCGCACTTGTACGTCATCAGTGCTGCAAGCGCCTGTACTTCCTCCTGATCGACCGTCATTGCATAGCGAATACCACCCTTCGTAGGAAGCTTGTGGTGGCTATGCTCTGCACGCCATGCTTGGATCACCTGGATGCCGCCCTTGATGCGGACAGGGAACTGCATGTAGTACACCGAATTGCATGCTCGGATTTGATCGAGCAGGCCCTTTGGATGGTCCATGATCGCTGCTGCCTTATCGAAGTAGGCATTTACCGACTCAAGGAACGGGTTGTGTCCAGCAAACGGAGACGATGCCGCGCCGGTTTTTGCTTTGGAAGCCATAGGGAGGCTTTAACGGTGGAACAAAACGTTAAAATCGTGAATTACAGGTTACCGCGGAGCGCCTGTTCGCGTTCAATCGACTCAAATAGCGCTTTAAAGTTTCCTTTGCCGAATGACTTCGCACCGGCGCGCTGAATAATCTCGAAAAAGACCGTTGGTCGATCCTCAACCGGTTTGGTGAAAATCTGGAGCAAATATCCTTCCTCGTCGCGGTCGATGAGAATGTTCAACTTCTTGAGTGCTTCGAGATCTTCCTTGATCTCTCCGACACGTGTTGGAATGTCCTCATAGTACGTTTCTGGCACGTAGAGAAACTGCACACCACGGCGGCGAAGTTCACCGACCGTGTGAATGATGTCGTTCGTTGCTACTGCGATGTGCTGCACACCAGCGCCACGGTAGAACTCAATGTATTCTTCGATCTGGCTCTTGCGCTTTCCTTGCGCAGGCTCGTTGATCGGGAACTTCACGTAGCCAGAGCCGTTCGACACAACCTTTGACATCAACGCGGAATACTCAGTCGAAATGTCGCTGTCGTCAAAAGTGATGAGCAGTTTGAAGCCCATCACGTCTTCGTAGAACTTTACCCATTCGTTCATGTGGCCAAGTTCGACGTTGCCCACGCAGTGGTCGACAAAGAGCAGGCCAATAGGTTCTGTTGTGTAGCCATCATCTACCGCCTTGTACCCTGGCATGAATGCACCAGTGTAATTCTTGCGCTCAACGAAGGTGTGGATCGTGTCGCCGTACGTGTGGATCGACGCGGTAACAACCTCGCCGAACTCATCCATGAGCGTTGTTGGAGCTTGTGCGCTGCGAGCACCACGTGCAGTTGTTGCCTCCCACGCGGCACGTGCATCGTCAACCCACAAAGCGAGGACCTTGACGCCATCACCATGCTCTGCGATGTGCCTTGTCATTTCGTTGTCGGGATGGAGCGGCGTTGTGAGCATCAGACGAATCTTGCCTTGCTGCAACACATACGACGCACGGTCACGAACGCCAGTTTCTGGTCCAGCATAGGCAACCAGCTGAAAGCCAAATGCTGTGCGGTAGAAGTATGATGATTGCTTTGCGTTGCCGCAGTAAATCTCGATGTAGTCCGTGCCGTTCAGCGGAAGGAAGTCTTCCGATACTGACGCTACGGGTGCATCTAAGGTTGCTGTGCTCATATCCGAGTGCTCCTACTATTCTGTTGTCGATGGGAGGGGTGTGGCAAACTTTGGTGCGCATGCGCCGAGCACCTGTGCAAGGCGATCCATTTGCTCAGATGTACCGGTGCTGATGCGAACGCATGTTGGAAGGCCGAAGCCACGAAGCGGTCGCGAGATGAAGCCACTGTGCAGCAACTCAAGGTGAAACTGCTCAGCTCGCTGTTGATCGTGAAGATCAATCATAACAAAGTTCGCAACGCTTGCCGACGTTGTGTAACCAGCCTCATGCAGTGTCGTATGAAGCATCGAGAGCGATGTGGCATTGAGCGCTGTTGTTTGCGCAACAAACTCTTGATCGGCCAAGGCTGCAATTGCTGCAGCACAACCAACTCCGTTAGGATCAAATGGAAGCTTGGTACGATGCAGCCACTCTATCACGGCTGGATCTCCGAGTGCATACCCGATACGAAGTCCTGCCAAACCGTAGGCCTTTGAAAACGTGCGCAGGCGTACAAGGTTCGGACGTGTAAACGACTCTGCAGGGTAGGTACTTCCAGCAATTGAACGTGCATACTCAACATACGCTTCGTCGAGAATCACAAGAACGTCTGGCGAAACCTGATCCATAAACCACACAAGCTCGTCGTGTGTGATGTATGTGCCTGTTGGGTTGTTGGGATTAGCG
>JAURNF010000070.1 GCA_030830285.1 Candidatus Kapaibacterium sp. | reverse complement strand
GTCGTACGACTCTGGCTCTAGCTCAACATCAAGAAAGTCATGCACGAGCACATGAAAGCGCGACATGTCAAGTCCGAGCTTCTGTGCGTAGGCGTTCTGCACCTCGACCCACGTGAACTTATCGAGACACGTTACATCCCACTGCGTACGCTTGGCAATCCATGAAGGAAAGATCGATGGACCCGTGCCAATGTCGAGATAGCGAAGCTTCTTATCGAACAACGGCTGGAGCTTCTCCGCGATGAGTGGCAATTCAATGGCACGCTCGTATCCAAAGCCCTTGATGCGATAGATAAACCGCAGGTGCTTTGCGTGTGCATCAATGTCTTCGAGAAGCTGCTTGTTGATCGTTGACTTCACGTGTGTCTCGCAATGGTACTCATGCAAAGATGTGCATCTCAGGGCTGAAAGAGACCCTTGAGGCGGTCGAGCTCCGCATGATTCGTAAGCTCGTAATGAATTGGCGTGATCGCCGTCCAGCCCTGCTGTACAGCGAAGTCGTCGCCATCTTCTAGTTCCGTCAATGTGAGAAACTCACCTTTGAGCCAGTAGTACGGGTGACCCTGCGGATCCTTCCGCACGTCGTACCCATCCTTCCACGCGTTGTGCCCTTGCCGCGTTACCTTCACACCTCGGTACTGGGAACGATCGACCGTAGGCACATTAACGTTCAAGAGTGTACCAGCAGGAAGCTTGAGATCAAGAAGGCGTGCGGCCACATCATACGCGACCTCTGCTGCAAGTGACATATCAGCTGATGCGTCAAAGGTTGTGAGCGACACAGCCATCGATGGGATGCCCATGAGTGTGCCCTCTGTTGCCGCGCTTACCGTACCGGAATAGATGGCATTTACACTGGTGTTGGATCCGTGATTGATCCCACTCACGACGATGTCTGGTCGGTACGGCAGTAGCGTGCTGATGCCGAGCTTCACACAGTCGGCTGGCGTGCCGTTAATGGCATATGCGATCGACGTGTGCTCTCGCTCCATACGCACGGCTCGTAGTGGACTTGCCACTGTGAGCGCATGACCGACAGCGCTTTGTTGCCGATCAGGCGCAACAACTATCACCTCGCCCAACCGGGCCATGGCGGCTGTTAGCGCTTGAATTCCACGTGAAGTAATTCCATCGTCATTGGTGACGAGAATGCGCATGACGTCCCCTTCTTAGCGCGTTAGATCGAGATAAAACACAAAGACCATCAGCAACAACAGCAAGGCAATCCCAACTTGTTGGAATCGCATCTTGATGTTCGTTGGAATCTCGCGACGGATGATCGACTCAATACCGACAAACACCAAGTGTCCACCATCAAGACCCGGCAGCGGTAGAAGATTCATCACGCCAAGCGAGATCGAGATCAGCGCCATGAACGCGATGAAATCTCGGAGTCCGCGCTCACTGCTCTGCCCAGCCATTTCCGCAATGCGGATTGGTCCGCCGAAGCTCTCACGAACTCCTACAGAGCCGTTGACGATGTGTGCAACTGATGTTCCAATCATGACGATCGTTGTGCCGGTCTGCTCAACGCCACGTGTGAGTGCATCGATCGGACCGTACATCAGGCGACGCTCGGGTCCGACATACTCACCGCGAAGCTCCACCATGATCTTGCCATCAGCATTCACCTTCACATCAAGTGGACGTGGCTGTCCGTTGCGTTCTACGTGCATGCGAATCGTTGAGCCTGCATGCGACTTGATGTACGACTGGAATTGCGGTAGCGCACGCACCGGCGTTGAATCAACGGCAAGCACCACATCACCCATCTGCATACCCGCAGTACCTGCAGGTCCGAGCGTGATCACATTGCCAATCGATACGCGCACGTCCGATGGAGAGATGCCAAGCCCCTTCTTCTCTGTGATGGCACGCATCACATCTCCGGCAGCGAATGGCAGCGTTACACGCTCGCCATTGCGCTCAACAATCATGAATCGGTTCCCTGTCGACGACGACAGCGCAAGATTCTGTTCGACTTCCTGCCATGTGGCCACTGTTGATGTATCAATCGCAACAACGCGGTCGCCCGATTGCACACCCACGCTTGCCATCACCGATGCGGGCTCTACATAGGCCACACGTGTTGTATCCCACGTAACTTCACCATCGACCATGAAGAACGTGGTAAACACGATGATCGCAAGGAAGAAGTTCATGATCACACCCGCACTGAGAACAAGTGCCTTCTGCCAATTCTTCTTCGAGCGAAACTCATAGGGCTGTGCTGGTTGATCGGCAAATTCCGTGTCCATGGATTCATCAACCATGCCCAAGATCTTCACGTAGCCGCCGATCGGCAACGCACATAGACGGTAATCGGTGTGCTCTCCAAGCTCAAGATCCTCGGGTAGCTTTCCGAACGTGAGACCGGTTAAGCGATTCCATCCGATAACACGCGGACCCATACCGAGTGCAAACACGTCGGCACGCATACCTGTCCAGATCGCAGCCAAGAAGTGACCGAGTTCATGAACAAACACGAGAACGCCGATGACGACGATGAAGGCAATCGCAGACTGCAAGAATTCCATGATTGAGCTTTAGCGAATTGAATGTTGTGAGGTGAACGCACGCGCCACATTACGAGCCTCCTCGTCAATGGCAACGATCTGGTCCAATGACGGATGATCGTGATGTTCCATGTGTTCCATCGTATGGGCAATCGTGCGCGGGATATCAAGGAACCCGATGCGCTCCTCAAGGAATGCGGCTACAGCTACTTCGTTTGCAGCATTCAGGACGGCGCCGGCCGAGCCACCTGCACGCATTGCATCGTAGGCCATTTGCAGACACGGGAACCGTTCCAGATCTGGCGCTTCAAACGTAAGCTGTCCGATCTTGGCCAAATCCATGCGAGGAATATCCAACGGTGCGCGATGCGGATATGTCAGAGCGTAGTGAATCGGGAGCAACATCGTTGGAAGTCCAAGCTGCGCTTTGACTGATCCGTCGACGAACTCGACCATTGAGTGAATGATTGACTGCGGATGCACCACCACATCAATCTCGTCTGCCGACATATCGAAAAGCCAACGAGCTTCGATCACCTCGAAGCCCTTGTTCATGAGCGTCGCAGAATCGATCGTGATCTTTGCACCCATCGACCAGTTTGGATGACGCAGTGCCATGGCTGGCGTGACGTCTCGCATTGCCTCTGCTGTAAACGTACGGAAGGGTCCGCCCGAAGCAGTAATCACAAGACGCGCAACATCCGACGGACGTTCACCGACAACGCACTGAAGGATGGCGCTGTGCTCGGAGTCGACTGCGACGAGTGTTGCTCCATGTGATGCTAGTGCTGGCACCAAGACGCTACCTGCACTGACGAGTGACTCCTTATTGGCGAGCCCAATGATGTGTCCTGCACGAATGGCAGCCATTGTTGGAAGAACACCACTGAAGCCAACCATAGCTGACAGAACAACATCGTTCTCGGTATCGGCAGCAGCTTCACAGATCCCCTCATCTCCGCACAACACCGGCCCATGAAACTCCGGACATGCCTCGCGAAATGCTTTCCATGCAGACTCCTCGCGGAGCGCTACGCCGTATGGAGCATGACGTCGAACCTGCTCAACTAACTCTTGCCAGCGTGTATTGCACGTAATCCAGCGAAGGCGGACATCATTCGGAGTGCGCGACAAAATGTCGAGCGCCTGACTCCCGATTGAACCAGTCGATCCGAGGATCGTAACCGTGCGCTGATGCTCGTGCTGTGTCACTGATACTGCCGTGTAATGTCCTTTGTGCTCGAGCCCGTATAGCATCGGAATTCACCAGCTTCGATCCGTTCGTCTTCACGAAGCGTCACCGATACGAAGTACGATCGCAACCACTTGCGCAAGGTCTGCGCTTTATTGCGTTCGATGTAGTGTATGATGTAGGGGTGCGTTGCAATCGTCACGCGCATACCCCACGTGCGAGCTCGGTAGTTACGAAGCCAGCGATCAATCGTTGCCACTGTGCTTGCGGCAGATATCACACGTCCGGTTCCCATACAGAAGGGACATTCCTCACTGGTGCGCTCAGCCATGCTTTGGCGAATACGCTGTCGCGTAATCTGCATGATGCCCAGCTGCGTGATCGGATACACAATCGTCTTCGCACGATCACGAGAGAGTTCCTTCTTCATCTCGGCATACAGCTTCCGACGGTTGTCCTCCTGCTGCATGTCAATAAAGTCAACGAGGACCATGCCACCGATATCGCGCAGACGGAGCTGCTTGGCAACCTCGCGCATCGCCTCGAAATTGGTCTTGACAGCGTTCGCTTCCTGCGATCCTTGATTCGACGCACGACCAGAGTTGACATCAACCACTACCATTGCTTCGGTATGATCAATGATCAGATACCCGCCACTTTGCAGCGGCACCCGGCGTGAGTGTGTGAGGTGTACGTCACGTTCAACGCCATAGACATCAAACATCGGACGTGTATCGGCGAAGAACTCGAGCTTCCCATCAAGATGTGGCGCGGTGCGTTGTACGTAGGCCTTGAGTTCGCGGAACACCTTGCGATCGTCGATCACAACTTGATCAACATCGTCCTTGAAGAGATCACGCAGAACACTGTAGGCAACGTTCTCTTCTTGCTTGAGCAAGATTGGCCCCTTGGCATTACGAATCTCGGATTCCATCTCACGCCAGTCATCGAGCAGCGTTGTGAAATCACGCTGCACATCATCTGTTGGCAGACCCGATGCTGCGGTGCGGATGATGCATCCCATTCCCTCTGGAAGGACTTCACGAGCAAGCGCACGGAGGCGCTTACGCTCACGAACTGACTGAATCTTGCGCGAGATGCCAATGTTCTCTTCGAACGGCAGTAGCACAACGTTCCGTCCAGTGAGTCCGACCTTGGTGGTGATTCGCACACCCTTGGATTGATATGCCTCGCGTGTTACTTGCACGACCACCATCTGCTTTGCCTGCAGATTGATCGTGATCTGTCCACTACGTTTTGTCGAGAACGTTGGCAGCTTCTTTGATGTCGACGTCTTCGAAGTTCGAAGTGCTACATCGGCTGTGTCAACGG
>JAURNF010000069.1 GCA_030830285.1 Candidatus Kapaibacterium sp. | reverse complement strand
CGATGAGTGCGGCAGCGAGATAGAGACGATCCCTACGAAGTGCAATCACACCAAGCAGCGCAATTGCTGCCATAAGTGCATCGCTGTGCACGTCTGCCAAACCATGGATGAGGAACACTGGCGAGAGTGCAGCGATAGTAATCCAGGGTCGATCACGAGTGTCAGCACTATACACGGCTGCACAGAGCACGAAGGCCACGAGCAACCACCATGCGATCTCAAACGAGTGCACTGTGGGGGTGCCAAGCACTGCGACGATTGCGCCGACAACTACCTGCGTACCTGGCGGATAGATCGTTCGCATTGATGCATACGGCATGTCGTCAGGTAGCATTACGCCATCAGGTAGTACAATGCGATGCGCTACCAGCGGCTGTTGCAATGGTGCCGATGCATATGGGTCTTCACCCGAGGCCACCACGATTCCATCCCACAGATACCGTCGTGTATCGTCCGAGAACATGTCGTGCAATGGAGCAACGAGAACGACACAAATTCCGAGCGCCACAAGAATGCGTCGTTGAATTCCCTGACTAAAAGTGTTGATCGAGCGAAGCCTTCCAAGCATCAGGATAAGCCATGCACCCGTGGCAACACACAGCATCTGAACGTTAAAGGTTGATGAATTCAACCAGAGTACGCCGCTCGCGTAGGTTGCGGCAACGCACGCAACGAGGAAGATCAACACCGTTGAATCAAACAATCGCATAGCGAAGAATCGTCCCTATGATCTTCACACCAGCGCGGACAGATCCCATGACGGTGCCGCTGATCTTCGATGTGCCGATGCGCTTGTGATATCGCACGGGCAACTCCAACACGCGTACACCATCACGAGCTGCCTTGATCTGCATTTCAACCGTCCAACCCCATGTGCGATCCTGCATATCGAGCGATTGCAGCGCACTCCAACGCAATGCGCGCAACGGACCAAGGTCTGTGTAGCGCACGCGCCAACGCAGCGCGATAAGATGCGTTGCCAGCCAATTACCAAAACGTTGCTGCGGCGTTAGGGAGCCGCGATCAGCAACGCTAGCAACGCGGCTACCAAGGCAGAAGTCAGCACGTCTATCAATGACGCATTGAAGCACGTCGCGTGCATCCTCAGGGTTATCGCTCGCATCCCCATCCATGAACAGCACAACATCGGGCGCATTGCTCGACAGTTCGTGCAGTCCGCGCAGGCATGCAGCGCCATACCCACGCTCACGTTGCAGCACAACGCGTGCGCCTGCGTCGCGGGCCACATCCGGTGTGCGATCGGTCGAGCCATTGTCGACAACGATAACTGTATCGACGTGGTTGATCATTGACGACACAACAATGCCGATTGACCGTTCTTCGTTGAGAGCGGGGATGATGACAGCCGTGCGCTGGCTGGTCATGAGGTGTTAGTCCCTTGAGTAACGCGCGTCGTAGTGCGCAAACTCAGTACGCAACCATCGGCGATCGCGAGCGCGCTTATCGAGCATGTCGCGAGCATCGTCCAGTGACACGCCCATCCGGTCAGCAAACACAACTGCATCCACATAGCCGACGCTAGCGAACAGTTCTGTCAGCACTGCTTCTGCACGCTCGTTCATGGACTTACGCATACGCATACCGATGCCCAACGCGACGGACATCAGGAAGGTCATGACAAAACAGAGGACCATGTTGCCAAAGGCGGCCTTTTCATTGTCGCCCTCGAGCGCGCCGATCCACATCACCAAACCGAAGATGGCGAACATCATGAGGATCGCAGAAAGCATGAGAACGAGGCGGTGCATCATAGACTGCGAAAATACTGCCTATTTTCGAGTGATTGCACTAATGGAGAACAACGTGGATCCAAAGATCGCACAGCTACGCTCGCTCAAAGAACAAGCACGCCTCGGGGGTGGACAGGCTCGTATCGATGCCCAGCACGCGAAAGGCAAGCTTACGGCACGGGAACGTCTGGAAGTGCTGCTCGACGCTGACTCGTTTCGCGAGCTCGATATGCTCGCACGTCACCGCTCGACCAAGTTCGGACTCGAGAAGAACCGTCCGCTCGGTGATGGCGTTGTAACAGGCGTTGGCACGATTCACGATCGCACTGTCTGTGTGTTCTCGCAAGACTTCACGACGTATGGCGGATCGCTCGGTGAGGTACACTCAGAGAAGATCTGCAAGCTCATGGACTATGCGATGAAGATTGGTGCGCCGCTGATCGGACTCAACGATTCGGGCGGAGCGCGCATTCAAGAGGGTGTCGTGTCGCTGGGCGCGTATGCTGACATTTTTCTACGCAACACACTTGCGAGCGGTGTGATTCCGCAAATCAGCGTGATTCTGGGTCCGTGCGCTGGCGGAGCTGTGTACTCACCAGCTCTCACTGACTTCGTGTTCATGGCCAAGGGCAGCTCGTATATGTTCGTTACCGGACCCGAAGTGGTCAAGACGGTAACGCATGAAGAGGTGACCTTTGAAGAACTCGGTGGTGCCGACACACATGCATCGCGCAGCGGTGTGGCACACTTCGCATTCGAAAACGAAGTCGATACGCTACTCTCTGTGCGAAAGCTGCTCACGTATATCCCATTGAGCAATCGCGAGAAGCCGCCAATCAAGCCAACGAACGACTCTCCTTCACGCAGCTGCGAGCGACTTCGCACAATCATCCCAGCAAATCCAAACATGCCATACGACATCAAGGAAGTCATCCGTGACGTCGTAGATGAGGCAGACTTCTTTGAAGTGCACGCTGATTACGCAACGAACATCGTAGTTGGATTTGCGACACTCGACGGCATGCCTGTAGGTATTATCGCTAATCAGCCGGCCTCGCTTGCTGGTGTGCTCGACATCAACAGCAGCGTCAAGGGTGCTCGATTCGTGCGTTTCTGCGATGCATTCGGTATTCCGTTGATCACATTCGAGGACGTTCCTGGATTTCTGCCGGGAACCGATCAGGAATGGCGTGGCATCATCCGCCACGGCGCGAAGCTCCTGTATGCTTACTGCGAAGCTACCGTACCGAAGCTCACAGTGATCACGCGTAAGGCATACGGCGGCGCATACGACGTGATGAGCTCCAAGCACATCCGTGGTGATTACAACATTGCATGGCCAACAGCAGAGATCGCTGTGATGGGCGCAAAGGGCGCTGTGGAGATACTCTACCGCAAGGAAATCGAGAAGTCAGACAACCCTGCAGAGCGCATGCTCGAGTTGCAGAATCAATACAACGAAGAGTTTGCCAATCCATACGAAGCAGCCGAACGTGGCTACGTCGATGATGTGATTGAACCGCAAGAGACGCGCATCGAGCTCATCAAGGCGCTGCGTTCGTTGCGCACCAAGGTCGACACAAATCCGTGGAAGAAGCACGGTAACATCCCGCTGTAATACGCGGAGTTACATTCCTCCGAAGACGATCACACAGGAGGTACCATACTTCTTGTGTGTTGCCATCGCGATGCCCACCATCGTGTAGGTGGAGTTCAGGAGTATCTCGCGGTGCGCGCGATTTGGCGTGTCTTGATCTACGATGAATGACGCCAGGATCATGTCGGCAGTTGTAAAGCCATACGTGACCACCTCGGCAACGCGCGGCAGTGGCGCGTACTTTTTTACGCGGTCCACCGGGGAAGACTTGTTGCTACCGGTATGACCAAGCACGCCGTTCTGTGTAATGTCCTTGGCGTGGTCCTGAGCAGCGAGAAGGAGAGCCCCCTGCATATTGACAGCTGCGAGTGACTTCTCTGTTGACAACCGCGTTGTTGCTTCAGCAATTGCAGCATCGAGTGCTGCGAGATCCTTCGTACGCGTACGCATGTAGGTGCGGTACTCGCGCAGCTTCGGTATGAACGAGGACGGGTTTGTGCGAAGATCATTCAGTGATGAGAGAACGTCTTGCACGAGTGCTGGGCTGGGTTGCTGTGCAAAGCCCCTTGTTGCAAGGGGCTCCACACACAACGTTACCAGCATCACGATTGATGTGATGAGAATGTTCATTTCGAAGAAGCGATGTGCGTCATGAGAAGTGCTCCACCTGCAAGACCAAGGTCTTTAAGGATTGCGATCATCGACATCTGAGCCATCGCCGGATTCGACATGCCTGGCAGGTGGACAGCGAGGATGAAGATCAACATCATCAGCGCCGTGAGTTGTCCAGCCAACCGTGCCTGCTTACCGGTGATGAACGCGACACCAGCGAGGATGTTTGCCACACCTGTTACGTACACCCACAATACGCCTCCTGGCATCCAAGCGGGTACCATGCCAGCCATGCTCTCTGCACCTGGGAAGTGCATCAGACCCAGCACGAGAAATGGTATAGCGAGAAGAATACGACCGATCAACAAGGCAGGGATGTTCATGACACCTCCATGTATTGAAACAATGTGGTTACTCGGTTATCGAGCAAACCTTTTCTGCGAGCGTTGCGAGTTGATGTGCTTCTGCTTCGGTGAGGTGCTTAGCGATTGTACGATTAACATGCTCGATATCACTCCGCATGAGGTCGAGCAATGCGAGCCCCTTTGGCGTGATAAACGTGAGCGAAAGGCGGCCATCGGATTCACTCTTGCCGCGCGATGCGAGTTCGAGTCGTTCGAGGCGATCGATCAAGCGTGTTACGTCGGGTGCAACGTGGATCATGCGTGCAATGATTTCACTGCGGGGATGTCCAGCCGGATGAACGCCGCGCAAGATGCGTAGCACGTTGTATTGCGCTGCGGTGATACCGTGCGCTTCGCAGCGTGATTCGAGTTCGCGATTGATCTGGTCGGCCGCAACAAGGACGCTGAGAATAGCTTCCTGATAGGGGTTATCGAATGACCGCTGTTTGAGTCGTTCAAGGACTGACGATGACATGCGACGAATCTACAACAATGTGTGGTATAACACACAACTAGGGGTCGGGGCTACGATTATGCGTCGTCGCCCTGGTCTGCTACACGAAGAGCAGTGATGATCCCATCGAGGTCGCCATCGACGACGCCCTGGAGAGGGTAGTTCTTCGCGTCGCCCTCGAGACGGTGATCGGTAACGCGGTTCTGAGGCCAGTTGTACGTGCGAATCTTCTCTGAGCGGTCGCCCGAGCGCACCATCGACTTGCGAGCGCCTGCAATGGCTGCCTGTTGCTTTTCGAGCTCGAGTTCATAGAGGCGAGCGCGGAGGACCTTCATCGCCTTGTCTTTGTTCTTCAGCTGCGAACGCTCGTCCTGACACTGCACAACGATTCCCGTTGGGTTGTGGACGATACGCACGGCGGTCTCCACCTTGTTAACGTTCTGTCCACCCTTGCCCCCTGACCGAAAGATGTCGATGCGGAGATCGCTTTCGTTGATCTGTACGTCAACTTCTTCTGCTTCGAGGAGGACTGCTACGGTAGCTGCTGAAGTATGGATACGACCCTGCGTTTCGGTCTCGGGTACGCGTTGCACACGATGAACACCGCTTTCGTACTTCAGCACGCCGTACGCCTCGTCGCCATTGACAGCAAAGGTGATTTCCTTAAAACCACCACGCTCGCTTTCGGTGATGTCGATCACCTCTGTTGTCCAACCACGACGTTCGCAGTAGCGTTGGTACATGCGGAACAGGTCGCCTACGAACAGCGCAGCTTCGTCGCCGCCAGTGCCGGCGCGTAGTTCCATGATGCAATTCTTGAAATCGTTCGGATCGCGTGGGATGAGCAACACCGTAAGCTCTGCCTCGAACACGTCCTTGCGTTCCTCAAGTGTGCGACAATCCTCGTAGGCCATGTCGCGCATGTCTTGATCAGTTGCGGGGTCGGCAATGAGTGCTTTGTTCTCACGGAGCTCATCGAGCACGCGCAGGTACTGACGTCCAGCCGTTACGATCGGGAGGAGACTCTTGTGTTCACGGGATGCTTCGCGAAGTAATCGAGGATCGTTGACAACCGATGGGTCGTTCAGCGATTGCTCAACCTCGGCAAATCGATCGATCAGGGCGTGTATGCGTTCTACCACGCACAAAAATATCGCAACTTGCCATTCGTTGTGGGATTGTGCCCAAACTTCATCGTATGAAACGTTACCTCGTACCATTTCTTTCCGCACTTCTTGTCCTTGCTGGGTGTGCCAGCGAGGACATGTCAATCGTTGATCCTGCGCCTGGAAGCCGAAGGATCCTGGTGCGGCTATTCAACATGGTTCCCGATGGCACCTCACGTCGCTTAGTACTCGAGCAGGGCTTTCAGTCTGCGGATGTGGCTCCATTGCAGTTCAGCGACTCTGTGCGATCACCTGGCGACTCATCGTTTATCGAGATCTATGCCAACGGGACACGCGAGTTTCGCACGGGCGTTCGTACGCGATTCGTGCAAAACGCCATCTACGATGTGTTCACGCTTGCTGAGGTCGGACGACCGACGGTGTTTGACACGGTGCTTGTGACAAATGCCAATGCAACCCTTACAACCGTTCCGGTAGCGCAGGTGCGTCTGGTCAACCTGATTCCCGACACCAGCCGAACATTTGACGTACGGCTCGGATGTCCGAGCGGCATCAGCCTGGTCCGCAACACCGTACCATTTGGTCAAGCCTCGTTGTATACCGAAGTGTTCCCTGGTCCAACGGTCTTCTCGATTGTTGATGTTCGCAATCAACAGCCATCGGTGATCGGCACATTCGAATGTCAACTCGCCGAACGAACGCCATACAGCATTGTGATGTATCGCGATGCAGCATCAGATGATGCGCTGATCATGTTTGTTCAGGAAGACGATTTCACACGTCAGGCTGTTCGACCATTTGTACCGATTGAAGCACGTACAGCGGATGTGCGCGCCGTCAACCTCTCAACGAGCTCGGTAACGGTTACGCTGCCACGCACATCAACCACGATCACGTCTGGCCTGCCACAGCGTACAAGTAGTGCGTTTGTTGCCGCAGTTACATGTGAGTCAGAACGACCTGATGTAGTGACTGTAGCGTTTGCTGATGGACGTGAGATCGTTGACAGTACATCGCTTGTAGTGCGAGGAACGTACACAGTGTATGCGAGCGATTCGGGATCGCGTGGACAAGTGGTGATTACACCCGCAATACAACGTCCATTTGGTTCGACCGGCTTCAGCGTATTGCGTGTTGTCAATACATCAACCATCGCAAGCGACGTCGTG
>JAURNF010000068.1 GCA_030830285.1 Candidatus Kapaibacterium sp. | reverse complement strand
TGTAATGTTAGTCATCACGCAGCAAACCTGAAAATAGTTGGTTGAATTGATTCGGGTGCCGGTGGACGATACCCGAGACTGCTATGCGGTCGCTTGGTGTTGTAGAATCGCCTCCACTGTTCGATCAAGATTTTAGCTTCAACGAGCGTGTGAAAGATTTCTCCGTTGAGAAATTCGTCTCGCATGCGTCCGTTGAATGATTCGACGTATCCGTTCTCCCATGGACTGCCGGGCGTGATGAACGACGTTTTGACATTCAACTCGTCGAGCCAGTAGACGAGGTGCTTGGCAATGAACTCGGGACCGTTATCGCTTCGGATATGCTCTGGCGTGCCATGCTCAACAAAGAGATCTGTCAGCAGGTCGAGTACATCCGAGGCTCGTATCCTACGTGCTACGTGACATGCCAGTGCTTGGTGTGTATACTCATCGATGACATTGAGCGTCCTGAACTTGCGCCCGTCGCTGGTCTGATCTGTGACGAAGTCATAGCTCCAAACATGGTTCTTGTGTTCGGCACGCAAACGGACGACCGATCCATCTGAGAGGAACAGCCGAGCACGCTTGGGCTGCTTTGATGGCACCTTGAGCCCTTCTTCGCGCCATATACGGTAGACATACTTGTGATTTACCGCCCAGCCCTCCATGCGCATCATGGCACATATCATGCGATAGCCATAGCGACCATACTCCCTGGCAAGAGCAATGATGCGCCTACGAGCCACATCGTCTTCCTTACGCTTGAGCGGCTGATGACGCTGCGATGATCGCACTTGTCCGAGCGCCCTGCATGCCCGCCGCTGGCTTACCTGGAAGACACCCATCACATGATGAACTGCCTCACGGCGCCGTGCCGGGCTCAGAAGTTTCCCCGTGCGACCTCTTTGAGAATCTGATTGTCGACCGTTAGATCAGACACAGCTCTGCGCAAACGTCTGTTCTCCGCCTCGAGCTCTTTGAGTTTCTTTACCTGCTCAAGACCCACTCCGCCATAGATCTTGCGCCAGCGGTAATACGTGGCATCGGTGATCTTTTGATCACGGCAGAAGGCTTCTATTGTGCCGCCCTTTGAGACTACCACTTCGGCTGCACGCAAGATCCCAATGATCTGCTCTTCCGTATGATGCTTTCGTCCCATGATATGCTCCTTCCAACTACCAAACTATCATTTCAGTTGGTAGCATTTTTGGGGAGCAGGTCAATTCGCTGATGATCTCTTCTTCCAGATGTGCATGACTTAGCACAGCCTCGTCCATCATGTTGGTGAGGCCCGCTTCGAAGTAGCTATTCAGGTATCCAAGCTTGAGGACATCACCACATTCTATCCCGTCGGGTCCAACGTGGTACATCAATACCACACGTCCTTGCGTGAGTGTACCGGTCTTATCCGTACACAACACATCCATCGCACCGAGATTCTGAATTGCGTTGAGCTGCTTGACGATCACGTTCCGTCGCGCCATGGCAACAGCGCCTTTGGCTAGGTTCACCGATACAATCATCGGAAGCATCTCGGGAGTAATGCCCACAGCTACTGCCAATGCATACAGCAGCGCCTCAAACCAGTCACCACGCAATAGACCATTGAGCAGAAAGACCACTGGTACAAGCACAAGAATGATGCGAAGCATCAGCCATGTAAACGATCGCATGCCTTCATCAAATGCAGTCGGAGTTCGCTGGGACCGCACTGATGCTGCAATCGAACCAAAGTACGTCTCGCTCCCAATAGCAGTAACTAAAGCAGTAGCATAGCCCGTCTGAACAGTTGACCCTTGAAAACACAGACGTTGGTTATCCATCGGATCGTCGCTCACTATGCCTGCTGCAGACTTTTCAACGGGAAGCGATTCACCTGTCAGGATATGCTGATCGACATGCATGTCGTCAGATGTGAGGAGTTGCACATCTGCGGGAACGATATCTCCAGCTGAGAGACGAATGACATCGCCAGGCACCAACTGCTCGATGTCAACCTGCGTTTCAGCGCCATCGCGAAGTACAGTCGCAGTGACCGTTACAAGATCTTGCAATGCCTGCACTGCTCGCTCGGAACGTGTTTCCTGTATGTACCGCATGACGACACCGATGATGATCATCGCTGCAATCATTGAAGCCGCTACAACATCGCCGGTAGCAATAGAAACCGCGCATAGAAACATCAATAGCAAGATCAGCGGATTTGTAACCGTCTGGCGCATGAATCCTATCCATGGCGCAACTCGCGTATGCTGCGGATGGCTGCGACGATAGTCGGCCATCCTCGTAGCTGCCTCCTCGGTGGACAACCCTAGTGCAATGCGCTGCATTGAATCTTGCATGCTTCGAATCTAGAGGAAGTTTAGATATCGCATCAAGTCGATATGCCACAGAATGTTAGGACGGCTACGTTCGCGCAGTTGTAACCTGGACTCAACGAATGGCATTACGTACGTATTTTCAGCGCAACAAGGAGAGCCAACATGCAAAAAGAGCAGCAAGACAACGCAGCGAACGCAGATCAACTACGGACTGCAGACCTGCGTCGACGGGACTTCATCGCAACTGTCTCGGCCTCAGCATCGATGCTCTGGTTGAGTGGTTGCTCGAAATGGTTCGGCAGCTCGTCGAATGCTACAGCAGAGGTTCGCTCGATCACACCGCCACGACTCGACTCCGCGTACCTCGGTGAGAGGATTTTCTGCTATCGTCCGATGCGTCGCGGCGCACCGAACTTGAGTGTTGGCGAAGTGGACGGTAAGCTCGTCGCGTGCAACTACGGACATGGTGGTAGTGGCTGGACGCTTGGTCCGGGATCCGCATCGTATGTTGTTGGACTGCTCGTTGCGTCACGCAAGGGCTCAACAATGCAAACGTCAACGCCGATCACGGTCGTTGGTGGTGGGTGCCTGGGATTGTTCAGCGCGTACGAACTCCTCCAACGCGGCTACACCAACGTGACGATCGTCGCTGCCTCGTTTGAACGCCTTACATCCCATAATGCTGGTGGTCTGCTCGCGCCCGTTTCGATGGATAACGCATCAGGCATGCAAGCGCTGATTAATCAGATTGGTATTGATGCATATCGCTTCTTTGCTTCCGTTGCAAAGGGCAAGAACAAAGATTTCCCTGCGGGTGCCTCAATCCTCCCCGCATATTTCGAGCGCCGAGAAGACTCAGGTCTCGAGCCCTACGTCGGCGTCGTGATGCAGCCAGCAAAGGACGTCGTTCTCGACTTCGGGAACGGCACCAAGCGTCCGATGGTATCCTACGACGATGGCATCTTCATCGATACAGCCGTGTTTATGCAGTCGCTTACCGACTACCTACGTCCACGCGTGACATTCGTTGAGAAGAAGATCACATCGTATGCGGAACTCGAAACAGACGTCATCGTTGACTGCTCAGGTCTGGGCGCTGCCAAGCTTCAGAACGATGCTGAGATGGTGCCCGTGCAAGGACATCTCATCATGCTTCGCGATCAGGTACCTGCAAATCTTCAACACATGATCTTGGTGTACTTCGATAAGGGAAAGACACAGTCAAATCAAGATGTGAAGCGCTCGTTCTACATCTTCCCGAAGCATCTACTCAACACTCCCAAGAACGATGTTGGCGTAATTGGCGGAACCTTCGTTGAGAGTGCCACCCCAGACACACCGAATGAGAAAGAGTTCCAGATTCTGATCGACAACGCGAAAAAGTTCTACGGACTTTCGTAAACATACATCTGGTTAAACGTTGTGTGTTGCAGGGGGTTCTAAGCTGAACATTCCTGGGGTACCTATGCGCGCAACTCGTCGAGTTCTATCGTTAATGCTGCTCACCGCATCGCTAGCATCAGCTGTTCAGGCCGCCGATGAAACGTTGCCACGAAAACTTCAGGATGCAGTAACTGCAGTACAGCAGCGCCTCGACATTCAAGGAGTATCCGCAGCCGTTCTGTGGAATGGGCAGCGCTACACGCCATGTGCAGGATTCTCGTTTACCGGTCGTGCGGTTACGGATGACATGATACTCGCTATCGGGAGCAACACGAAGACGATGACGGCTGTTCTTCTTTTGCGCTTGCAGGAAGATGGTCTCCTCGATCTCGATGATGCCATTTCGAAGCATCTGCCTCCCCACCCGCGGATCAATCCATCCATAACGGTACGTCAATTGCTGAACCACACGAGTGGACTCGGCGAGTATGCAGGGGGCCAAGCATATCGCGACTCCGTGCTAGCGAATCCACGCCGCACCTGGCAGCGCGAAGAGCTCTTTGCGATGATTCCCCCAGCTGCTTCTGCACCCGGTGAAGCATGGGCCTATTGTAACACCAACTACCTTGTAGCAGGCGCTATCGCAGAGATAGTGGGCGGCATGCCACTGCATCAGCTGTTGGCACAATACATCTCAGCACCACTGCAACTTGATTCACTGCGTCTCTTCCCACAGGATTCACTCGTCGGAGAACTTGCGCACCGATGGTTGGGCGGACGTGATGCATCGGCAACCCCGATGATGGCTGAATGGAGCGGCGCATGGGCTGCAGGAGCCGTCATCTCTACAGCACGTCAGTATGCGGCGTTCTATCACCAGCTGTTTAGCGAAGGCGTTCTGTCGGCTTCGTCGATGTCGGAGTTCATTGCATTCGTTGCACCAAATTCTTACGGACTCGGTATACGGCGCTTGATGGTGGGCGGACAGATTGTGTACGGGCACGGAGGTGATATTCGTGGGTACACATCCTCAGCATTGTGGATCCCCTCTCTACGTGCAAGTGTTGTTGTGCTCACGAACGAGGGCCCTGGTACACCCGCTGCTATTGCTGACACCATCGTCCGCGTGCTTGCATCACACACCACATCCGTACAAGAGTCAGCAGAAACAGAGAGTGCGTTCACGTATCCTGCCCGTGTGTACGACATCACTGGTGCGTACATCACAACCGTGATCTCTGATGAAGCACTTCGTGAACTGACACCCGGGATATATGTTTGTGTCGCTGCGAACGACCAACGTCGCACTATTCAGATACTGGGGCAGCGTAAGATTGGCATTCGTGAAATCTATCGAAGGTAACCACCATGACTCCCAAACATCGACACCCCGTGCATCCTGGTGAAGTTCTCCTCACTGAGATCCTCGAGCCCATGAACATCACGGCGGTGTAACCGCCGAGACGGCAATTCTCTTCGCTCGTGAACTCGGCACGACACCTGAATTCTGGATGAATCTCCAGATTTCCTTCGACCGCTACGAGGCAGAACAAAAGCTTAACCGAGCGGCCTAGGTAGCCCCTTACAAGTCTGGCGCGTCTGTGTCTTCCTCGCCACGATTCGTGGCGGCACGCGCCTGTTGAGCTAACTGCTCGTATTGCTTGCGCAGCGCATCAAGATCGTGTTCCTCTGACTCCTCGAGATCGAGCATGCGATTGTGAGCCCCTTGCGTAACGCGGATAAGCTCGTCGAGCTTGAGGTGAATAGCTTCAGTATCACGATTCTGAGTGCTCTGAATCAAGAACACCATCAGGAATGTAACTATCGTAGTGGCGGTATTGATAACGAGCTGCCAGGTGTCGCTGAAGTTGAAGAACGGACCCGACGCAATCCATAGAAGAATGCTCGTGAGCGCCACAACGAACGTAGCCGGACGTCCAGCAATGTGCGCTACGAATCGTGCGATCTTGCTGTATACACTCGCGATACCCATCTGCTACTCCCGATTACTATCGGACGATAACGATGGTAGTAGCTCCTACCACTCCTGCACGTCCATTGGCAATGTAGCGATAGATCCCGTTTGGCAGATGCGCAATCTGATGCACAAACTGATTGTCCGTTGCGTTCGAGCCAAGTTCGATGTGCTCAACGATTCGTCCAGTACCATCAACCACATCAACACTCGCAACCTCATTACCGCCGGACACGAAGGCAATACTTACGTGGTCGCGTGCAGGTAGCGGATCAGCGCGTATTGCGACATCCAGGTCACTCTCGTGAACGCTTGTTGGATCGATCACACGGAGAACCGTTGTGTTCGAGGTTACTGTATCGCATTCATCAAGCAATACGGCTGCATATACACCACCGTCATCTGACATTTGTATTGTTGGGAGCACAAGTGTGTTGCTTGTTGCGCCTGTGAGCGCTGTTGCGTTACGATACCATTGCCACGTTGGTGCAGCACCAGATCCTTCAACACGTAATGTCACCGTCGATCCGACTGTCGTCATCGTTGTATCAACGAGGTCTGTCGTAATCCGAGGCATTGCACGTACTGTAAGCGGGGCCGGTGTTGAGATGATAGAGCGTACTGCTATCGTTGCGACGAACATTGTGATATGACAGTTGTATTCCCCAACATCGCTTTGACCAACGTTGTCGATCGATAGCTTGGGCGTTGTGCACCCACGATACCGCGCATCATCCGAGAGCCGCGTTGTGCCTCGATACCAGCGGTACGAAATCGTACCAACTACGGAAGTGTCCATTGTAAGTGCAAACGAGGCTCCCTCACCCGTACAGACCTGCTGAGCAACTGCCTGCTGTGATATCTCACACCGTGAGGTGAACGCAATACCTTCTGGTACGCTGGCACTATCGAGCACGAGTTGGTCGGTGATTGCAAAGGACATTCCGCGGTCTGTACTCCGAGCACGTTGGATCTTATGTCCAGATGGACGTTGATTGTTTGTGCCATTAAAGCCCTTTACAAACAGCCACCACGACTGCGGATCTGTTTGGTACACACCTGGGTCACCAATAAACCCCTGCACCTTGCATCGCGATCCCTGCTCTTGCGTCCATGTGCGCCCACCATCTTGCGACACCTTACTCATGATACCATCAGGTCCGCCGTAATACAATCGAACCTTGCCATCGTCGAAACGATGCAGCTCAGGTACACCCGTGTTCTGGAGCGTTGCTTCGTACGTAAACGTCAATCCGCCATCTGTACTCCGAGCAAGCACCGTATTCACCGACATGCTTACCATCTGCGTGCATGCCATAAGGTACTGATTGCTGCCCAGATCTATAACCGATGGATCAAAGATGTTGTCGTACGCAAACACTTGTCGCTCGACGGTGTAGTTCACCCCATCGCTACTCACAGCGCTATAGATCGGATTAGATCCTGGGTTTGGCGGCGGCTGCGAAACGAAGTAGCCCTTGAAGTAGTACATCCGAATCTTGCCGTTTGGCAACATGATCAGGTCTGGATCCACTGCGTTGCCGTCAAAGACTCCATCGAGTAAGACCTTTGTGCCGCGCGTGTACTTGCCATCTGGGGTCTCACGCGACACCCAAATGCCGTGTTCCGCTGGCCTGCCCGAGACGTAATAGAGCAGCGTAGACTGCTGAGCAAGAGCTGCTGACGATGAAAGAATCAACGCACAAAGAAGTGGCAACTGACGCATGAGAACCTCCTGAGAGAACCTACAAATTACGTGGCAGACTACGTAGTTCTTCGTATGTTTTTCTGGGACACGTCACGATCATTATTTCAGTCAGGGGGCCTATGCGCATCTTCCTACGTACTCTCGCTGTTGGCGCTGTAACAGTGCTGTTTCTTGCCACTTGGGGCTGCAGCTCTACCACAGATACCGCACCAGATTCAACGCCAACGATTCTAAAGGTTGACACCACAAAGGGTCATACAGAAATCGATACGGCAGCACTCCGCGAAGAGCTTGTGCGCCTCGTTGCATCTAATGGATCACGGCGCGACGAAATCCCATACCTCGTGCGCATGCAAGAAGTAGAAGAGGCTGGCTCGGAGGCCATTCATCATGTTCTGGAAAAGTACGCTGATGGCATTTCCGTACTATCGGACATACATGATGCCGAGAAATCACAACTCGCTGCGGTCGAGATTATGTTTGAAGTGCTTGATATCGACGATTCGAATGCCGATACGACGATAGGCGACTTTGTCGACGATGAGCTTGAGGCCGTATGGGATGATCACATCGATCACAGCAAGCACACATCGAAGCTTGAAGCCGTCATTGCTGTGGCTCGCGTGTTTGAGTATCAGCTTAATGAAGCAATGGAAGTTCGCGATCTAGTGACCACACCGACAGCAAGGTTCTGTGCTGCAGTGTTCTATGCCATGAACAAGAACCACTTCATTGCGTTGCTGAAGTATCTCCGCGCAGAAGGCCATACGTATGAACCAAAGTATCTCTCACAGGATGAGTTTAACGATGCATCACAGGCGATCTACGCGATCTTGATCTGAGCAGAGATATACGCCGAATTGACTGGTAAGGGGCGCGCAGCAATGCAAGCCCCTTACTTTTTTTCACGGTTTAATAACATATCGATGCTCATAAAAGACAGAGATTCATGCGAGTTTTGCCGCATGAACATCCTCTTCCTTTGCACCGGCAATAGTTGTCGAAGTCAGATGGCTGCAGGCTTTGCCCGAGCAATGCACCCCGCGCACACCATTTCATCTGCTGGTATCGAAGCGCACGGCTTGAACCCTCGTGCGGTCGCCGTGATGTCGGAAGTTGGCATCGACATAAGTGCGCAGCCATCGCAGACGATCGACGAGCTGCCGCCACTAAGCTGGGACCTTGTTGTAACGGTATGTGACTCAGCACGTGAGAACTGTCCGGTGCTTCCAGGCGCACGTATGATGCATGTGTCCTTCGATGATCCGCCGCGGCTTACGCAGGGGATGACAGAAGAGGACGCGCTGCCGATATACCGACGTGTGCGCGATGAGATTGCAACGATGATTCGGACACTCGCATGAAGACCCTTGATCGCTTTCTTACTGTGTGGATCCTCCTGGCGATGGCCCTCGGTGTGGCCCTCGGCGCACTCATCCCAGGGATGGCATCATCTATTGAGCAACTGAGCTCGGGAACAACAAATATCCCGCTGGCGATTGGCCTGATCGTGATGATGTACCCGCCCCTTGCCAAGGTGAAGTACGAGCTTGTCGGACAGGCGGTGATGGATTGGAAGGTGCTGGCGCTATCGCTGGTTCAGAACTGGATCATTGGACCCGTGCTGATGTTCGCACTGGCTGTTCTATTTCTTAGCGACTACCCAGCCTACGTCCAGGGTCTGATCATGATTGGTCTTGCCCGGTGTATTGCGATGGTAATCGTATGGAACGATCTCGCATGCGGTAATCGCGAATACGCTGCCGGACTTGTTGCGTTCAACAGTCTGTTCCAGGTGTTCTTCTACAGCGTCTATGCGTGGTTCTTCATGACATGGTTACCACCCGTTCTCGGAATGCAAGGTGC
>JAURNF010000067.1 GCA_030830285.1 Candidatus Kapaibacterium sp. | reverse complement strand
TGAAGCTAAAATCTTGATCGAACAGTGGAGGCGATTCTACAACACCAAGCGACCGCATAGCAGTCTCGGGTATCGTCCACCGGCACCCGAATCAATTCAACCAACTATTTTCAGGTTTGCTGCGTGATGACTAACATTACAGGTGGACCAATAAACTGGGGCAGGTCAACAGCACCATTGGAGAGTTTGGTGCCCGTAATCGCTGAATCGCGAACAATTGGTGCCGGATACGTACCACGCAAATCACCAGATGCGTCGCCACCAGGTTGAACGCCTGAGATCTCAACAGCACGAATGCTTCGAACACGACCATCAACATCAACTTCGATGATCAATGATTGTGTAGGACCGCCAAAAGCGGTTGGAACGCTCGCGAAGACGTCTTCGAGTTCATTATCACCAACAGCACCTCTGCCGATTAGCAATTGCACGGAGTCGATTGATCCATAGGCATGCACGTTCGATCCCGCTTTTGACTTTACGCCAGGAATGCGCTTCGGATCAATAGTTCCTGTCCCGGTAGCGTTGATCGCACCGATCAACACATTGCCCATATTATTTTCGGGCAGACCGATCGAGTTGCGAACCTCAGCAGCACCTTGTGCACTCAGTGTCTGAGCTAAGCCTGCGCTCATACCATACGTTGCAGTATCTGCGCTAAACGCATACGGAACGGATGTCAGAAGAAGACGAGCAGTTTGCACTTCCGTTTCACCGATCCTGATTGACAGCCACAAACTGTCTCCGTGGATGAGAGAGATCGGGAAATGTGCACCCAGCACAACTCCAAACACTCCCAATTTCGTTCGGACTGAATGCTGCTCCGTCCAAAACGGAGAGCCTCCAACACCGTTACGATACAGGTAGAATTCCATATTCCACGTACTATCGCATACTGCGATACCTGTGGAATCGAGCAACAATCCCTGATACGAAAGGGTATGAGGAATCACTGTTTGTGCCCGTGCATCAGATGCAGCGAACAAGAGCACGAGGACTGATGCTACCACAGCAAAACGCTGCAGTAGCGCAGTAGAACTACGATACATAACACCACCTTTAATACAGAACCATAGATAGAGGCTACATCATCCACCAGCAAGTGGTTGATCACAACCCTTGAACTACGTAAAAACACGAACTACGACTTATTTCACTTTTAAGGTTCTACGCAAACACGACGGCCGTCATCGACGCAACAACAATTCATACGACTTGTCTAGAACTACAAAACAACGCTATACCATAAGAACGCTACAACTATAGCTAGAATTATCTCGCTGATACCGTGACCATTGTCACACTGTGTAGTGAACGCTTCATACTTGTTCCCCTCATCTCGTATGTGAATACAATTGATTCAACAATGAACTTCTACTCTCTACCACTGTCATGTACAGCACAAAGATGCGCGATTCAAAGAAGGTGCGTTATGACTTTCGTCATGTTGATCGAAATACCTCATAAATAACCTCACATACGTACATAGTCGCAATGATATCTCGCTAGCTTACCTGTGCATTGTGCGATAAACGTACATGAGGTTTACACCTGCTATCACACATGCCAGTATCTGGATGGGTAGAGAATGCCATACAAGAATACCGTACGATATAAGTACAACAGAGAAGAAGACAGAACTACCTATGAGTGCAGTTGATCGACGAAACAGGTGAAGTGCTGGAACTATTGGTTCACCTATGTGTTCTTTTACACGCTGATACATCAGTGCTGGTACGATGCCCGTCGCGATTGAGGAGCCAAGTATTCCGCCTACTGAGAGAAATGCTGCTACGTTGGCTTCGTTCTCTTCAATCAGAATCGCAACGAGCGCAATTGCTGCAAGTGTTGGTATCGCTGGGACGATGTACTTCCACACGATCCTCGCACCACTCGATGATGGTGTCTGCGATGGTTTGAGAAACAGTCGAATCACAACACCCAATTGTGCTGCTGATCGTATCGCTGCCAGTCCGGGTAAGATGAATACCAGTATTGTACCTGCCGTCTTGATAAAGCCATCAGTCTCTTCGCCGAGCTTAAGAAACACTGTGCCGTGTAAACCAATCAACTCAGCAGGTAGCACAGACATTTCTACGAGGCTAATCCAAAGCACCATGAGCACACCTTGAAACACGATTCCCCAAAGGCTACCACGTATGTATTGCTCGGCTTTTGGATTGTTGGGAAGAACATATGTCGCCGATGGAACGAGGAGAAGAGGTCCGATGAATGATAGGATACTCACCCCAAGGAAGCCGGACCATAACTCGGGTGCAGCACCACGATTATCTGTGAATGGCAACTGTGTAAAGTAGAAGCGATCAAGATTGACAAACGGTATCAGTCCGATGAGAATTGCGATGATAATTGTCAATGCCACAGCACCTGCAATCAGCGACAGACTGTGCGCAACGTTGCCGATGGAGATGACAAGTAGGATCAACGCACTCACTACTGCGAGCCACATCTCCTCCGACATGCCCGTGTAGAATGATAGTGTGGATGCCATCGATACGAGACATGCTACCAGTACAGCAAAGAACACGATACCAATTGCGACTGCTGTTACATTTCCGACGCGGATTCCCAAGTATGCAACAACGAGGTCACGGAGATTGTGCGGACGTTTCTCAGCTGGCAGAGCTACTACTGCTTCGGTGATCGCCGACGTTGTGAGACACATGATGAACGTCACCACAATGATGACGGCTATCGATGGCAACGCCCCAAGAGGCGCTGCAGCAATAGGCATTGCGACATACGACATTGGCAGACTCACCAATGCAACGAATGCAAAGGCCAGCCAAAAGGGTGGCAGATTCAACACCCTGTCCAGTCCACTACGTGACGACATAAGTCCCTGAGTCCCCTATGTAAGACTCGAAGTTACATACTCGTCAACATTACCTGTGATAAAGATGTTGCTACATCCTTAGCTTTGGTCTTCAATCAACTATAGGTGTATCATGAAGCATCTTCTCGTTCTCAGCGCGATCGCGACAATTCTTGTGTCATGCTCCAACAGTACAGTCACTCCGGAGTCGACGAGCTTTACTGTTCCAGCAACAGGTAGTTCGTATACGTTCCTGATGTACAACACTGATTCCCTCGATGTCAAGATTCCAGGCTCTGATGTCAGCACATTGGACACTGTACTGGCATCGGGAATCACATTCCTTGGAAAATCGGGTGTGTGGATAATCACATCGGAATCAATCGAAAGCAATTCGACGCAATACACAGATACCACCTCTTTCTGCGTCGATAAGAACAACGACGTCCTTATGCACGGACAGGGCTCATTGTCCGGAGACTTGTGGGTGCGCCTGCCAGTAACAAGTGGTAGTGTATTCAAGGATTCAATCTCGTCTCAAGATGAGATAGATGGTATTCAAGTGGAGAAGCGATTCGTCGTAACGTCGAGTCGAATTGGCCAGGAGCAGCTCACGATTGGCACAACAACGATACAGACAGTGAAGCTCAGCGTGAATGCTACTGTCAAGTCCATCATGCTTGGTCAGGTCATCGGTGAAATGGCGATCCCGAGTACAGTATGGTACGCACCAAGCCTCGGCAACTTCGTTCGGATTGAACATCCACCGACCAAGCTCGTAGGCCCGGATCTTGATTTCGATTTCGATGGATCTTACAAGCTTCTTCAGTCCTACAACTTGAAGTAATCGACCGTATACATGACAGTTCAGCGCAGAGGCGAGCCAGTGGCTCGCCTCTCGTGTTTTTAGTCAGACGTAGAAACAACAAGACCCTCTAAAACACAGGGTTCAGAGATTCTGCTTTATTCTGGATCGCAGTACTTCTGCGCTGCGCTAGTGTATGTTGTTACCCCATAACACATTTGTGATTGAACCTCCGCTCACCGTCAACTCAACCGTGGGAGCAAATCTCTCCTCTGTTATGTATTATCGTGAAAGACGTTTGTTTAGATCACCAACGGCTGCTGTAAACAGCACATAATAGTTCTATGATTCGCAAACATGGATGGTTGGCACTTTTCATTGTTGCATTTGGCTTAACTGCGTGTACAAACAGTGCTGACCCGAGTGCCCCTGTGAAAGCAAGATTGCTTTATGAAGGTCTGGAACCGATTACAAGCGTTGATTCATTGAGGGTTAGTATCTATGCTGTAGCCATGGATGGTTCCGACGCTCAGCAGCTCACCCGAAGCCCCTTTATCGATGCACATCCCTCGTGGTCGTTAGATGGTAAGCAGATTTGCTTCACTCGTCAAGAGCGCGACGGACAATTTGATATCTGGATGATGAATGCCGACGGTTCTGGACAGCGCAAAGTCACCAATTCTAGCGGACAGAGCATGGTACCATGCTTCTCAAAGGATGGTAACTGGATTTATTATTGTTCCGATGCCGACGGCAACTATGAGCTCTACAAGATCCGCACTGATGGATCCCTGCGGACTCAACTTACATTTACAGATGCACCGATTGAAAATGTTGGGCCAAAGATCGCTCCAGACGGGAGCACGCTTGCATATGCAAGTAACAGAGACCGACCAACGCAAACACCACGAACGAAGTTTCTATATCTCCTTGATCTTGCTACCGGAACATCAACGTGCATCGCCTCCAACATTGACAATGCTGAATCCCGTAGTTGGTCTCCCGATGGAACGCGAATCGTGTTTCACAACAATATTGACAGCGTGGGACAGATATGCGTGATTGACCTCGCAACAAAGACAATAACCCAGCTTACACAAGCTGCATACAATCCGAACCCGTTTCGTCCAGGAGGAGTCTTTCCAGTTATGCGTGGAGAGGTCACACCCCATTGGACACCAGACGGACAGCGCATCATTTTCGCAAGTGATCGCGCAGGGGGCTATAAGCTGTGTAGCATCAAGCCCGACGGAAGCGATGCGAAGCTCTTCCCCACACAATCTATTTACAATATGTCGCCTAATCTACAACCACTGCCGTAGACCATTCTAGATCTGGTAGACAGCGTGTCGGTGTGTGCATAGAGATCGAATAGCTGTCAATGAATTGGGGGAAGGATCTGTGTCGAAACTGACATTACGATCTCTGTAAGTCCTTACGAATAAGGAAAACGGGTAGAAACAGAAAGACCCTCTGAAACACGGGGTTCAGAGGGTCTTCAATGCTCGTGAGCGCAGCACTTTAGGGCTGCGCATATGTGGTTCGGGAGGGAGTTGAACCCCCGACACATGGATTTTCAGTCCATTGCTCTACCAACTGAGCTACCGAACCGTCAACAGGGCTACAAATATACGAACTCCGCCGTGAGTTCACATACTGGATTGGCCAGGGGTTTGCGCTGGCACCGAGAAAAGGGGCACGGAAACGGTCGTGGAGGTGGTGCCTATGACCTGCGATGGAAGGCGGAGCTTCCAACCCCGGCCAGCCGTATCAACGTGCATAGCCTCAAGATCCACCATTCCCGGGCGTGTAGACGACCATGTGATACGGGGCTCCATGGGATTGCTGCGATCGATTGAAGCGTTGATAGTGGCGTTGGGAATTGCAGTGTTCAAGGCTACAGATACCCCCAACCCAGCTACCACAAATTGTGCGCCTTGCGGTCCAGTCGTGAATGTTACAGTGTGTTGTGTTGTAGGCCTGTCCGTTGCGAACACACTGGTCTTGCCCGACACAGATCTACCCTTGGGCATCATCGACAATGGAATGGGTACCATGCGGTCAATACGACGTGTATCATCCTGCTCAAGGAGTCCAGTGCCTGGGTCAATCAGTCGTCGACCATCAGGAGTTGCCACTTGTCGTATGCTTGTGCCTTCAAGCGAGAGCACCATGAGCTCGAGTGCATTCTGAATGCCCATAGTGACGTTCCCCAGGGCTGCGCCAAGTGATGCGAGCGATCGTCCCGCTGGAGCAACACGTGAAATGGGAACGCAGATCAGAAAACCTGTTGAGTTGTCATCGATAATGTTGTCATTGAGTGGCCATTGCTCGGCCGTCTCAACGGAACTAGCACTTCCAAAGTACTTCCACTTTGGACCATCAATCTCGATGTAGTTCTTGCCGTCTTTGTACCACCCTTGGTGGAGCGAGGAGTCGCTTCCGGAATCGAAGTACCAACAGACATTTGGATCGACAACGTAGATGCGCCCCTTTGTCGGACTCAATCGTTCAGTCTTGTAGGCGACAACCGTGTGCGAAACCATGAACTCTGCATTACCGGGATCGATCGTCTTCGTAATACATGCAAGCACGGGTCCACCCTCACGCGCAATAGTACTTTCAAAGAACCCCAGCATACGACTACCGTTGAGTGATATTCGGCTGGTGTTCTGATCGATATACGTTAGCACGCATGCAAGCGACAGCTGATGACAGTGCATTTCCTTGATTGCTGATCGCAAACGCACATCTGCCGGACCACCAGCAAGTGAGTCAGTGATTTGACCACCACTGTTACGAATGTACTGGGTGTTCACTGAGAGTCCGTATGTACCTGTAGGACAACAAAAGCCGCGATAGCCACCGATGGCGTTCATTGTTGCACTCATATTAGCCATACCAAAACAATGACCGAGTGCGAGCTGATGCACCACAGTGCTGTAAATGAGCTTGTCGAACCACGCCGCACTATTTGCTGAATCTAGATCAACGTTGTAAAAGGCGCGTGCGTATTCAGCCCATCCAATTCCACCTGGTAGTTCACCCCAGTTATCGAATGCAAAGCTGTACTTGCTTCCAGCATGATCCGCGTGTGCACGTCCAATTGCACGACCCTGGGTACTATCCCACGGCGCACTTGGTAACGTGATACTCGTGAGCATCACCACAATGCTTAACACTGCTATTCGGTTCATGGTAACATCCCTTCAACTGCTGGTGAGAGGTCCGAGTAGGTGTTATCGGTGAACACAATCATTGCACGATACCAATATGTTCTCCCACGTCGCGCGGAGTCATCGATAATGCGTGCGTCAGGTTGCGTATTGCCGATCTGCTGATAAGCACCATTCGCAGTCGCTGCACGATAGAGCGCATAACCGAGAACTGCCTTTGGAGGGTTATCTGCGCGAATCCGAACTTCGATTGATCCACCATCCGATGTTGCTTGGACATCTTCAATCACTGCTGCAGAAGCGAGTGCAGGGCCATATGTGAAGGTGCTGATGTTCGCCTCTTGTTCATACGATGATTCATTTCCATGGCGATCGACGGTTGAGACGCTATACCAGTATTGACGGCCTTCCTGGATCGAGTCGTCTTCGAAGACAACTCGAAGCTGCTTTCGTATGGCGTCGAGTGGAATAACGTCACATGATATTGTACTGTACGGATCCGGAGTGAGCCGCTCACTATATCGAACAAATGCGCCAGATGAACTCTGATACATCATCGCATGTCGAAACTGATATGGTGTGTTCGTGTCTGCTGTACGGTAGAGATAATACCCCGCAAGATCCTGAACGACCGAAGTTGTGGCATGCACCGTGGCCTTGTTCTGGCCGATCACGACGTCGGTAATGATTGCTGGTGGCGGTGCGGTGTTGTCGGCTAGTGCCGCACACACAACGGAATCCGTATAGGGATTTGGAATTGGAAACTGCACACTCTGGTTGCCACTAGAGTCTTGTGCCGATACGAGGTATGCATAACACACCGGTGATCCCTCCGGTATCGTTGTATCGGGGAACCTGTACGCACGTTGTCCTTCGACATAATCCATACTTCCAACCAACACGAATGGTCCACCACACGACGGTGAGGAGGTATCGCCTTGCTTACTGACCGGACGTTGTTGTCCGGGCATCTTGAGCATAGCGTCGGTGTATGACACTACCCTTCCTGACATCGTCACATCAGGACACGGATACCAGCGTCCGTAATCGCAGAACGCACGGTAGACATTGAAGCGTTGTACTGGACAGTCATCGGCATTTTGCCATTTCACGATAATGCCTCGCACGAGAGACTCACACGCGAGCTGCTTCACGCGCTCTGGTGGCACGCGGTCTGCCAGTATTGCTGTTGCAACAGCAGATGGTGCACTGATGTTGCCACTGATGTCAATTGCACGAACGAAGTATGATACATCTGTACTGCGACATGGATCATATGGTGGACGTACCACGGTGAAGTCTAACATGCGTGATACAGTATCTGATGCCAGTCGCATCGACTGACCAATCTGTACAGCCTGTGTGATGTTGCCCTCACTGGATGCAATCTGGTACACTCTGTATTCGCGCACGGCATCTGGACGCCCCTTGACATCACGATACACGACGTTCCATCGCACACGCACACCTCTTCCGTCAACCTCTTCTTCTGCGGTGACTTCTCGAGGCACAGCGGGAGCTGTGGAGTCGAGCACACGGACTTGGACGATAGGTGAATACGGACCTACAGCATCACCCGCACCAATAAACCGCAAGCGATAGTAATACGAGGTATCAGCGCGTAGGCCTGCACCTTGATTTTCATCATCTACCACAACATGATTGCTCAGCAATTGCTTATCTGGAAGCACTGTCGACGCACGCGTGCCAACAACTTCCCGTGTATACGCCCCCTGCCATTGCTGCACAGAAAGTGATCGCTCCATCATCACGAGATATGGCGTACCGGTCTCCGGCTGTGTCCACGCAACGTATGTTGACGCATCCTTCGGGAACATCCTGAGGTTCCCGGGTGCTGGAATCAACCGCGGTTGCCCCGCAGTAATGACGGAGTCTTGACCTTCTCGTATCGATACCTCAACACCGTTTGCCATCACTGCACGAACATCATACACGTAGATGGCTTGCGGTCTTGCGGTAGCATCTTCCGCATACGATCCCATGAGTGCAGCAAGACGGTAGTGTCCGCGTGCAATGCGTGCCAACATGCGATAGGCAGGTGCTGTTACGCTACCTTCCATCACCGCACATATGCGCGTCGCGATTGCTTCTGGAGTCATTGGAGCTGCGTTGTCAAGCACCGCGACTCGAACTAAAGCCGCAAGCGCAGTATCAGTGCGGAACGCTGTTGTAATCTTCTCACACGACTGCGGTGTAATCCGCATTAGAGGTTGCACAGGATACGTCGGTTGCGTGATTTCACGTCGATACACATGATACGTGCGACGCACCATTGTATCCGGCATCCAGTGCGAGTACACACGTCCGTTCGATGTTGTCGTGAGGTAGACCTGTGCATCAAGTGATGCCGTCGTACCTGCGAGCAGTGTCAGCAAGATCAGGAGATGTTTCATCATTCGATCACCAGACCCTTTCGCTCACTAATACTCACGCTCAGTGCTACTGAAGCACAATACTTGCCAAACATGATGGTGTCCACACAGCCCTGCAGCACGGTGCGTCCGGCAAGACCCGAATTACTGCCCAGAGCAGCTTGCAGGTTGACGAGTGCAGATGCATGGATCAGTCCACGCGCAATAGCACCATGAAGATCAACGCCTGCCGTTGTCACGAGCGATCCCATGAATCCACCGACACCGTAGTGAACATCACTTCGGCCTTGAACCAATGTCATGTCAAATTGCATTCGCACACCACCGTACGCATAGAACCCGGTTAGTGACGAAGGAAGGAATTCATCACGGAGCTTGAATCGCGCATCATCCGCTGCCAGGACCCATGCCTGTTCGCGTGGTACACCACGTCCGATAAACACGCCTCCTTGCAATTCTGCGTATCCACCACTCATAAGGGCTGCTGCCTGTCCAACGACGCGCGCGGTCCCCTGCGCATACCATGTGTCATTGCTGCTCCGCGAGCGATGGTAGAGATCAAGCGCTGCGTCGATGGTAACACCACCGATCATGCATGACGTGGTACCATTGAGATGTAGCGTGCCGCGAAGTGACTGCTCTGCATCATTCGTTACACCTTGAAACAGGAATCGTCCGTCGATATCCGTCACGAACATGTTCATCATGCCGGCAGCTTGAACCCAGATTGTGCTCACATTATGTCGTCTGCCTCTGGTGACTTCTCCACCAACGCCGCTGCGTAGAAGGCCTCCCACTGTGCCATTCGCAACTACTCGTCCGCCCGAACCGATCGTTGTGAACG
>JAURNF010000066.1 GCA_030830285.1 Candidatus Kapaibacterium sp. | reverse complement strand
TCGACAACTTTTGAACGAGTAGTAGCCATGCTGGAAAATACAGAAAGCCTCGCACCAACGAGATGTTGATGCGGGGCTCGTGAGAGACTGTCTGGTACGATTACTTCTCGTCGACGATTGTATAGTCGGCGTCTTCGACATTCTTCCCGTCGGCGCCGGCTTCTGCGCCGCCAGCTGGGCCATCTGCTGCAGGCTGTGCTTGTGACGCTTGCTCGTACATCTTCGTCGATGCTTCACTCCACAGCTGGTTCAATGCATCCATTGCTGGACGGATATCAGCTGCGTTGTTCTTGCTTGCGTCGGCCAGACGTTCCTTTGCCTTCGAGATGCGATCCTTTGTGTCGGCGTCGAGCTTCTCACCATACTCTGTGAGTTGCTTTTCGGTGCTGTACACAAGTTGATCTGCCTGGTTGCGCAACTCGATTTCCTCCTTGCGCTTCTTGTCTTCGGCAGCGTGTTCTTGTGCATCCCGCTTCATTTGCTCGACTTCGTTCTTGTCCAGACCGCTCGAGCCGGTGATGCGGATGTTCTGCTCCTTGTTCGTCGCCTTGTCCTTCGCCGTCACACTCAGAATACCGTTCGCATCGATGTCGAACGTTACTTCGATTTGTGGCACGCCGCGAGGTGCTGGTGGAATTCCATCGAGGTGGAACTTGCCCAGCGTCTTGTTGTCAGCTGCCATCGAGCGCTCGCCCTGGAGGATGTGAATTTCCACCGATGGCTGGCTATCAGATGCAGTCGAGAACGTTTCCGTCTTGCGATGCGGGATTGTTGTGTTCGACGAAATCATCGGCGTCATCACGCCGCCCATTGTCTCGATGCCGAGCGACAGTGGTGTAACGTCAAGCAGGAGAACATCCTTCACATCGCCCGAGAGTACGCCCCCTTGAATTGCAGCTCCAACGGCTACAACTTCATCAGGGTTTACGCCCTTTGATGGTTCCTTGCCGAAGAAGTTCTTCACGAGTTCTTGAATCTTCGGGATGCGTGTTGAGCCCCCTACAAGAATCACTTCATCGATTTGTGATGGCGAGAGCTTTGCATCGCGCAGCGCGCCTTCACATGGCTTCAGTGAGCGGTCGAACAGATCGGTGCAGAGTTGTTCAAACTTCGCACGTGTGATGTTAACGTTCAGGTGCTTTGGTCCGTCGGCTGTTGCTGTGATGAACGGCAAGTTCACATCCGTCTGCAGCATTTGCGAGAGCTCGATCTTGGCCTTTTCTGCTGCTTCGCGCAGACGCTGAAGAGCCATCGGATCCTTGCGGAGGTCGATGCTTTCTTGCTTGTTGAATTCATCAGCAAGGAAGTCGATCAGGCGCTGGTCGAAGTTGTCGCCACCAAGGTGTGTGTCGCCGTTGGTTGACTTTACTTCGAACACACCATCGCCGATTTCGAGAATCGAGATATCGAACGTACCACCACCAAGGTCGTACACGACAACAGTTTGGTTAACGCCCTTCTTGTCGAGACCATAGGCAAGGGCTGCAGCTGTTGGCTCGTTGATGATGCGTCGCACCGTCAATCCAGCGATTTCACCCGCATCTTTTGTTGCCTGACGTTGTGCGTCGTTGAAGTAGGCAGGTACCGTGATCACAGCTTCGGTGATCTTCTCACCGAGATAATCTTCGGCTGTTTGCTTCATCTTTTGAAGCGTCATCGCCGAGATTTCAGGGGGCGAATACAGACGTCCATCAATGTCGACGCGGGCTGTATTGTTCTCGCCTGCAACTACTGCGTATGGTACGTTCTTGGCTTCGTCGGATACTTCCGACATCTGACGGCCCATGAAGCGCTTGATCGAGTAGATCGTGTTCTTTGGATTCGTTACCGATTGACGCTTTGCGGCTTGGCCCACAAGGCGCTCACCGCTCTTTGTGAAGGCCACAATCGATGGTGTTGTGCGCATGCCCTCGGCATTCGCAATCACCACTGGCGTTGTACCTTCCATGACCGACACGCACGAGTTCGTGGTGCCAAGGTCGATCCCGATAATTTTACCCATGAGGGCTGTCCTTGATAATTGTGATGATTCTTCGTTGGTGTCGAGAAAACGCCTAGCAAAAGCGTGCCAACAGCGGTTTTGGGTCGAAAGACTGACATTATGGCAGACGCAGGTTAGCGGAGTATGCCGATTTATCCGTCCCACCCTGTGGATCTGGCATGATAACTTTGTCCAGGTACATACAGCGCATCGAATATCGGATACATAAACGGAGCACTCATGCACGCGACATTTCTCAAGGGGGCGATCATTGCCTCGATGGTACTCCTCGTGAGCTGTGCCAATAAGGATGCTACGCCTGAGAAGGTCGAGCCCCCACGTACGCCGTTTGCGATCATTGTTCGCTCGGCTGAGTCGGACGCGCCGATTGCCGGACTTCAGGCGATTGTGGTTGATGATTCAACGCGCCAAGCTGATACGGTGGTCACCAATGCCAACGGCGAAGCAATTGCCCAGGTTATCCGCGGACACAGCGTTCGGGCGTTGCTCATGGGCGTGATGCTTCGAAACAACACCACAACTGCGTTTGCGGTGCCAACTGATGGACCAATGGCGTCGATCACCGTGAAGATGTCTGCTAAGGACGTAGCCGACGCGAAGGATCGCATGATGCGTCAGCAGGCGTATGATCGCATGTACCGACTTGCAAATGGGGCAATGGTGTTCAAGACGATCTCAGCATCGGCCAAGAGCTCGTCGAGTGCATCAGCAGTCGTTGATGAACCAGTCATGTTCACCAACCCAGCAACCAACGCAACCGTGACGCTGCGATCGGATGCTGAGGGATTCCTGTTCCTTCGAGGAACAACGATCGGACTCAACGACGGTGCTGCCTTTACCATGCAGTCAGCACGCGAACCACGCGATGGGAAGCTCTTTGTGAGTGCGCAAGGCACGACGAACTTCACCTACAAGGCCGAGCGCCTCGGAACACCGTGGAACGGAACGTTGAACTTTATCACAATCCCGATTCAGGGCCGATAACAGATTACCGCGTGACCACGCGTCGAGCTGTTACATAGGACGAGCGCCAGTACTTCTCTGTGAGCGACGAGACAATCACGCCCTTGCTTGTGGACGCGTGGATGAATCGCTCTGCATCAACCATGATGCCCACGTGGTTGATGTCACGTCCGCCGGTGCGAAACGCAACCACATCGCCGGGCGTCACACTATCGCGATCAACAGCAACTCCAACTGTAGCGATCTCACGCGATGTCCGTGGAAGCGTGATGCCGATCGAAGCGAAGCACGAGGTAACAAATCCAGAGCAGTCGAAGCAATCGCTTGTAGCGCCACCGACGCAATACGCCGTACCAAGATGAGACTCTGCTTCGTCGATTAACGCAGCAGCGCGAGGTGATGCTGCCGTCCGTGAGAGCTTGGACGATGAACATCCAGCAACGAGCCCTGAGAGCACCAGTACCGCGAGGACGATGCATGTAGCGATCACGGTGCGCGTCATGGTATCCTCAGATTAGGCAGATGCGTTTTCGTCTGCTCGCTTTTCAGGGAAGATGATCGACAGCACGATAGAGATTGCAAGAACCGTCGCGATCACACCAAGCGCAACCGCAACTGGGATATGCACCCAGTGCATGATCATCATCTTCACGCCGATGAACGAGAGAATCACGCTGAGTCCGTACTTCAAGAAGTGGAACATGCCCATCGCACCGGCAACGGCGAAGAAAAGCGAGCGCAAGCCCATGATCGCAAAGACGTTCGAGGTGAACACGATGAACGGATCACGCGTGATCGCGAAGATCGCCGGGATTGAATCGACCGCGAACACAAGGTCGGTGGCTTCCACGACCAGCACCACGAGGAACAACGGCGTAAACCACCGTACGCCATCCTTCATGATCGTGAAGCGATCTTGGTGATAGGTGTCGGTTACGCGGAACCACTTCCGTCCGTACTTCACAACGATGTTATCCTCAAGATCCTCGGCATCCTCGCTGCTAAACGCCATGCGAATGCCGGTGATGATGAGGAAGGCTCCGAACACGTAGAAGATCCAATCGAATGCGCTAATCAGCGCAGCACCAATGGCAATCATGCCTCCGCGCATCACGAGCGCACCGATAATGCCCCAGAACAAGACTTTGTGATGGTACTGCGGTGCAACCTTGAAGTACCGCAGGATGAGGATGATCACGAAGATGTTGTCGACCGAGAGCGATTGCTCTAACAGGTAGCCGGCAAAGAACTCGGTGGCAGCTACGGGCCCCCTCTCGAAATACACGAACACATTGAACGCCAGCGCCAGGGTGATCCAGAACGCGGTCCATCCAAATGCCTCGCTCACCTTCACGACGTGTGGTGTGCGATTTAACACACCAAGGTCGAGCGCGAGCAGGAGCAGCACCAGGACGATGAATCCGGTGTAGAGGATGGGATCGGGGATAAGAGGAAGCATGCGCAAAAGTACGACGAAGACCGTAAGGGCGAGGCGTCGCCTCGCCCCATCTCGCCCCTTCTCGCCCCATCATATATCCCGTTCGGGCGAGGCATCGCCTCGCCCCTTCTTACCTTTGCCACATGCATCCTCTTATTCTGATCGACGGTATGTCGTTGGTGTTCCGCGCCTACCATGCGCTCCAACGTACTGGCATGCAATCGCCCACCGGCGAGCCAACCTTTGCGGTGTTCGCCTTTGCGAACATCCTTACATCGCTGCTGGATCGGCATGATCCAGATGCGATAGCCGTGATTTTCGATACGCCGGAGCCAACCTTCCGACACGTGATGTATGATCAGTACAAGGCGCATCGTGATGCCTTTCCGGAGGATCTCGTTCCGCAGCTCGAGCGCATTAAGCAGCTCATTGGCTTGATGGGACTCGAAATGGTGGAGATGCCGGGCTTTGAGGCTGACGACATTGTTGGGACGATCTGCAAACGCGAGAGCAATGATGGACATGAGATCTTGTGCGTGACATCCGACAAGGATTACTTCCAGTTGGTGTCGGATAAGGTGAAGATCCTCCGTCCGGGGAAGGATGTCGGACAGTACGATGTGATGGATGCGAACGCTGTTCGTGAGAAGTTCGGTGTTGCTCCGGAGCACGTGATCGATGTGTTGGCGCTGATCGGAGACTCGTCGGACAATGTTCCAGGCGTGAAGGGCATCGGCGAGAAGACGGCAATCCCGCTAATTGAGCAGTATGGATCGCTCGAGAATCTCTACGACCACCTAAACGATGTCGAACGCGCAAGTGTTCGAACGAAGCTTGAAGCAAATCGCGAGAACGCGTTTCTATCGAAGACGTTGGTAACGATTCATACCGATGTGCCGATAGATGCAAAGCGTGTTGCCCTGGTGCGGCGTCCGATGGACCTTGGATCGATTGATGCGTTTTGTGAGGAGCTGGGCTTCGGTACGCTTCGTCGAAAGTTTCAGAAGTATGCGCAAGGTGATGGAGCTCCAACGACATCATCAGGAGCAGCATCCGATGGTAACGTCAATGCAGACGCAGTTGCAGATGAACCTCCAACGCAGCTCGCCACGCATGCAACTGTTCCGCATGAGTACATCTTGGTCGATACCGCAGGTGGACTCGAGGAGATGATGAGGTCGCTCGCTGATACCACGATGCTATCGGTAGACCTCGAAACCACCGGACTCGACGCGATGCAATGTCGAATTGTGGGTGTCGCACTCTGTGCGCAAGAAGGAACTGCCTACTACATCGACGTCGATGATCCTGATGCCGACGAGCCTGGATCGCTGTTCGATCATCACGAAGAGCGACATGGTCTGCCCGTTAAGGATGTGCTCGCGCGGCTTGCACCGATGCTTACAGATGTGCGGGTTGGCAAGTGCGGACAGAATCTCAAGTTCGATATGCTGATTCTCAAGCGTTATGGTATCGACGTTTCGCCCGTGAGCTTCGATACAATGCTCGCAAGCTATGTGCTCGATCCCGATAGACTCCACAATCTGGATGCGCTTTCTGAGCGTTGGCTTCAGTATCAACCAATCAAGATCACATCGCTCATCGGCGAGAAGAAGAGTCAGCAAATCTCGATGCGTGATGTTGATGCAGCACGCGTAGCGGAGTATGCCGGTGAGGATGCAGACCTAGCGTTGAAACTCACAAACATTCTGCAACAGCGTCTCACCGACGAAGGATTGCTTGACTTCGCGCGACGCGTGGAGTTCGCGGCTGTGCCTGCACTTGTGACGATGGAGTTCAATGGCATCTGCATCGATACACATACACTCGCTGGACTCGGTGAGTTTATGCGAAGCGAAGCAACGCGTCTCGAAGCGTTGATTTGGAAGGAAGCTGGGAAGGAGTTCACGATCTCATCACCGAAGCAACTCGCTGAAGTGTTGTTTGAAGATCTCATGCTACCAGCATCGAAGAAGACCAAGACAGGATACTCAACCGACTCCAGCGTGCTGTCGGAACTGGCCGAAATGTATCCCATCGCGCAAATGGTGCTCGACTATCGTCAGGTCGAAAAGCTTCGCAGCACCTACGTCGAATCACTCCCACGTCTAATCAACCCCCATACCGGTCGGGTGCACACAACGTTCAATCAAACCGTTGCTGCAACCGGACGTTTGTCGTCTACCGAACCAAACCTGCAGAACATTCCGATTCGTACTGAGCTCGGACAGCAGATTCGCAAGGCGTTTGTGCCGCAGCATAAGGGTAATGTGATTGTTTCTGCAGACTATTCGCAGATCGAACTCCGCATCATGGCATCGTTCTCGCAAGACAAAGGATTGCTGGATGCCTTTGCGCAAGGCGCTGATGTGCACGCTGCAACTGCAGCTGTGTTGTTCGACATTGATCGCGCAGATGTCACCTCGGAACAGCGTCGCATCGCTAAGACCGTAAACTTCGGCATCATGTACGGTCAGGGTGCGTTTGGTCTTGCCGGACAGCTTGGTATCGCACGAGGCGAGGCACAAGACATCATCAACAACTACTTCGAGAAGTACGCTGGTATCAAACGCTACATCGACGAAACCATCGCATCGACGCGTGATCGAGGATATGCCACTACTGTGCTTGGCCGTCGCAGGTATTTCCCAACCATCATGAGCAACAACCGCGGACTTCGCACAGCGGCTGAGCGGGCGGCAATCAACATGCCCATTCAGGGCACTGCTGCCGATATGATGAAGATCGCTATGGTGCGCGTGCACGATCGCATGCGCAGCGAAGGATGTCGGTCAATTCTCATGCTGCAAGTCCACGACGAACTCGTGTTTGAGTGTCCAGCTGACGAGGTTGAACAGATCTCGACGATTGCTCGTGAAGAGATGCAGCAGGCGCTTCCGCTCGAAGGCGTACCAATTGTTGTTGAAACCGGCACAGGGGGCTCGTGGTACGAAGCCCACTGATGTCATAGTTTTGCCGCTATGTCCATTCTCACAGCACTCTTGTTGGGTCTGATCCAAGGCCTTACAGAGTTCATCCCCATCTCGAGCACTGCACATCTTACTGCTGCAGCGCATGCCCTAGGCGTACTCGACACACCTGATAGTGCTGCTCGGTGGACAGCCTTTATGGCAACCATTCAACTCGGCACGCTGGTGGCGGTACTCGCATACTTCCGTTCCGATATCGTGGCGTCAGGCATGGCCTGGATTGCTGAGAACATCGGACCTCGCAGAACCCCGCTCGCACTCCAAAGCACGGACGCTCGACTTGGCTGGTTCGTTGTCGTGGGATCGATTCCCATTGTCATCGTTGGACTTGCGCTTAAGCCTATCATCGAAGGTTCGCTCACGAAGAGTCTGACCGTTATTGGGTTCAGTTTGATTGGTGGAGCGCTGCTCCTCTGGCTTGCTGAACGTCGTGGGAAGTTCACACGTACGACAACTGATCTGTCAGTTGTCGATGCCGTGATCATCGGCGCAGCACAATGTCTTGCGCTCTTTCCTGGTAACTCACGCAGTGGCTCGACGATGATGGCAGCCATGTTCCGCGACATGACGCGTGAGCATGCTGCGCGGTTCTCATTCCTGTTGTCGATCCCTGCAATCCTTGGTGCAGGCATTCTGCAGTTCGTTGGATCAATCGACGAGATTCAAGCGTCGGGAGAGATTCCAGCGCTCATCGTAGCGACTGTTGCCGGTGGTATCAGCGGCTATTGGTCGATTGCCTTCCTGCTCAAGTTTCTCCGCACGCACAGCATGCGTCCGTTTATCGTGTATCGATTAGCGATCGGCGCAGTGTTGATCTTCACCGCTTGCACGCCGCAACAGACCGAGCAGGATGCTGTGGCGATGAAAGAGATCGCACCTCCTGAGCGATCACAGCGACGCTCAGCAGATTCCACCGACAGCGTTGTTGTTGTGATTACCGACACCGTCCGTGTGGTGACGAGTAAGGGGGCATTCACGATCGGACTCTATGGTGAGGACGCACCCAAGGCAGTGGCGAACTTTCTCGCGCTCGTTGAAGCGAAGAAGTATAACGGCATCCTCGTCCATCGCGTGGTGCAGGAGTACCTCGTCCAGATGGGGGATCCCACTACCAAGGATCCACAGCTGCGATCTGAGTGGGGAAGGGGCGGGCAAACAGCCACTGGCGACGCACTGCCAGACGAGCTAGATCCGGCGCTTCCATCGGCGCAACGTGGTTATGCAAAAGGAGTTGTGGCGATGGCGCGTAAGCAGAGTCCGAACTCCGCCACCAGTCAATTTTTCATTTGTCTCGATAAAGCTGCTTCACTTCCGTATCAATACACGATTTTTGGAACCGTCCTGGACGGTATGAAGGTTGTCGAAGCGATCGGTAGGGTTGAGGTAGAGCCGGGACCGCTCGGCGATACCGACGGAATTCCACGCTCGACGATCACAATCAAGTCAATTCAACGACGGTAAACTTTTTCGGAGCAACACATGCGCATGCTAGCAATGGTCCTCACACTCGTTGTCGCGATGAGTGTTGGATTCACATCGGTATCAGCACAAACATCTTCAACACCAGCAAAGCAGGA
>JAURNF010000065.1 GCA_030830285.1 Candidatus Kapaibacterium sp. | reverse complement strand
TGGCGCTGTTGATACCGTTGACATCCTCCCAGACAGTGTTGCCGTAACTGGCACAAAGACTGTTGAAGGCCGCTCAGCTGTTGAATCGATCGTGTTTGTAGGCGGCTTGCCGATTGACACGATGTACGATGCGCAACAGGGCACGGTTGTTTCGACACTTCTTCCGCTGCAGTTCGACGTGCTCGGCGCACCAGTCGACCTCGGCAACAAGTGGGTAAACCTGTTCGACGAAAACGCATCATCATGGACTGCGCTCCGTGATTCGATCCCACAATTCACAATCGACGCTGGTCCTTCAGGATCGTACACGGGTTCAGCTGGCCTCAACTTCATAGGCAAGAAGCTCGGTACAGAGTCGGTCACAATCAACGGTACAACAGTATCAACGTCGAAGGTCGAGATCACAATGAACATCACATTGTATCTCATGTTCGGACCTTCAGCTGTTCCAGTTCCAATCCAGCTCGTTCGCACATACTGGTTTGCAAAAAATCTCGGCTGGGTAAAGATGTCGCAACCAGCAAAGGTTGTTTCAATCATGGGCATCCCACCACTTCCGATCGACGGTACAGAGTCAACACTGATCCGCTACAGTGTGAAGTAAGCAACGACACACACGACGAGATAACAAAAAGGCCCGCTGTTGCGGGCCTTTTTCATTTACTGTCCAGTTCGTTGTTGCGCGATCCAAAGATCGAGTCCGCCCTGCCCCCCGGGCCTTGTACTTGCAAAGATCATGGAGCCGTTGCGGAGCACGATGCAATCGCTGTCATCATACTCGGAGTTTACTCCGTCAACCGGAATTGGCTCGTGCCATATGCCATCGCGCAGCACCGACATCATAACATCAAAGCCACCTTTGCCACCGAAACCATTCGACGCGAAGTACAACGTGTCGGACGATGCGAAGAACGGCGTAATCTCATCAGCATCTGAGTTGACGTTGCGTCCGAAGTTTACTGGCTCTGACCACGTGAGATCATCGCGTCGCTCACACACCCACAGGTCGAGTCCGCCCCTGCCGCCGTCTCGCGTGCTCACAAAGGCTAAGCGCAAGCCGTCAGGCGAGAGCGCTGGCTGAGAAACGTACATCGGACCATTCAGCGTCGCAATGGCTCGTCCGAGATTGACATCGGCACCTTGACGCGTGACCGTCGTAAGTCCGGCATACATCTGATCGTCGTACGGGGCATACACAACGCCAACGCCATTGCCACTCGAGTCCAGACTTACACAACCACGCTGATGCCGCGGACTGTTAAATGTCCCAACAACACGATCAATTCCTGTTGATTCATCGAGACGCGCGCGATACAATGCAGCTACGCCAGACTGCTCCGACGTAAAGATGATCGATGACGTCATAACATCGTACGTGGGCGCATACTCTGCCTTCGGCGAGTTACACTGTCGAAGTGGTGCAACGTCGAGGTCTTGCGCCGTAATTGGCTGCTGCGCAACCAACAACGCGAGTGTTCCAAGCACTGCTGCGCGATGGACCATCATACGCCCCTCGTTTCCGGTGACCAGACAATCTTATGCATCTGCACTTGAAACCGCACTGGAAGTGCGTCTTCAAGAATCCATGCAACACACTCAGCCATTGGCAGCCGGTCTGGCACACACGACATCAGCACACTTGCACATCTCGTATCAAGGAGATGCTCTCGGATGAGATCTCGCGCAAACTCGTAATCATGGCGTGATGCGAGGACGAACTTCACTTCATCGTGCCGTCGCAACCGCACCAGGTTTTCAAGATCGTTGAGACGATCCATCTTCGAACCAGGACATTTAATGTCGACGATCGCGATCACGCGCTCGTCCAACACAGAGATATCGCAGTGTCCACCCGTTTCTACAGCAACAAGGTAGCCCTCGTCACAGAGCAAGCGCATCAGCGGAACTACCGCCGGCTGTTCAAGGGGCTCACCACCCGTAAACTCGACAAACGAGCAACCGATCGCGCGCACGGCATCAAGGATCTGCTGACCTGTCATGATGCGCTCAGACGTGCGGTGTTCAAGGGCATACGGCGTATCACACCAACTACACCGTAGCGTGCAACCTTGAAGTCGCACGAATGTGCAGGGCAAGCCAGCACGAGTCCCCTCACCCTGAATCGAGTGAAAGATCTCGCTGACGTTGAATTGCGACGTCAACGGATCATCTGCAATGGTGGTTGTGAAGATCGGTGCACTTGCCATGGCGCAATTTACGCGACACCGAGGAAGCTCTTGTGCTCCGTAACACGAATCAGCTCCTCACGGGTGGCAGCATGCTCTGGTTTCCGCAGCTGTGGGTCGTGGTCGAGCAGCGCGAACGCGTCATTCCGTGCACGCACGATCACCGGTGTATCCTGCACGAGATCGACAAACCGGAATTCGGGGAGTCCACTCTGCCGCACTCCGAGAACATCTCCCGGACCGCGCAGCTTGAGATCGACCTCGGCAATAGCGAACCCGTCAGTTGTCTCCTCCATCGTACGAAGCCGCACAACGGATGCCGCTCGCTCTTGAGCATTCGACGAACGATTGATCGCATGCCGCATGTGATCCTTCGTAACGAGGTAACAATACGATTGGTCACCACCGCGACCAACGCGACCGCGCAACTGGTGGAGTTGAGACAGACCGAATCGTTCGGCGTTCTCAATCACCATGATGGTCGCATTTGGTACATCAATGCCAACTTCGATCACAGTGGTTGCCACGAGAATGTCGTATTCGCGCTGCAGAAACAACTGCATCACGCGCTCCTTTTCATCCCATGACATTTGACCATGCACGATGCCGATCCGCAAGTCTGGGAACACATCTTGCTGAAGCGATTCCGCATGTTCGATCGCACTCTTTGCTTGTACCTTCTCGCTCTTCTCAACCAGCGGGTACACCATGTATGCTTGACGTCCGGACGCGATCTCACGTCGTATCATGTCGAACACCGAAGCAATCGCTGAATCGGCAACCACGGTTGTGCGAATCGGCTTCCGGTTTGACGGCAATTGATCGATCACCGACACATCAAGGTCGCCATACAGCGTCATTGAGAGCGTTCGGGGGATCGGCGTTGCACTCATCACGAGCACGTGCGGGGTGCGGGGTGCATCATCATGCGAGGCGCGACCTTGCTGCTGCAACTTCTGTCGCTGCGCAACGCCGAATCGATGCTGTTCGTCAATCACGATCAAGCCAAGCTTGTTGTAGGCAACCTCAGATTCGAAGACGGCATGCGTTCCAACAATGATGTTCGCCTCACCTGAAGCGATCTGGGCGAGGACGTCCCGACGTGCAGACTTTGTTTGCGCACCGATCAGGTTAACAACGCACACATCGAGATCACGTATCAGACGCTGTATACCGTGGTAATGCTGCTCGGCAAGAATTTCCGTTGGTGCCATGAGTACAGCCTGGTAGCCATTATCGATTGCATTGAGCATACAAAGCAGCGCAACAATCGTCTTGCCCGACCCCACATCTCCCTGCAAGAGTCGGTTCATTGGCTGTCCCGACGTCATATCCTCGACAATCTCATGGATCACTCGCCGCTGGGCGACAGTGAGTTCAAACGGCAGTGACTCAACCAACATTCTCGCACGCCGACTTTTTGCTGCAAACTTGAGTCCGTTGACTGGCGCCTTCTGCGTGCGTCGTCGAACTGCCAACTGCAACTCAAACATGAAGAGCTCTTCGTACTTCATGCGGAATCGCGCGCGCTGGATATGTTCTAGCGATGTTGGTTGATGAAGCTCGCGTATCGCCTGGGTGCGATTCATAAGCGATGCACTGCGACAGATCGCCTCGGGCAATACCTCGTGCATTGTCGGCAGGACGATATCGAGACAATGCTCAACGATCGTGCGGAACAACCGCATCGTGATCCCACTGTTTCGCATGCCTTGCGTGATCGTATACTTCGGCAGCGTCGTACCGGTTCGATAGCGCTCGGCATCCTCTTCGTCGAGCTCTTCAAGTTCGGGATGGTGCAATGTGAGTTGATTCCAGCGGGCGTCATACTCAGGTACACCGCTAATCACGAATGCCGCACCAACACGGCACCGCTTCGTGTAGTAGGCGATCTGATTCCAGAACACGAGCTGCGCTTCCACACCTGATCCATCTTGAACAACGACCGTCAGCATCGTCTTCCCCTTGCCTACCGTTCGCTGTCGCACGTCGGCAATGGTGGCTATCAGGGATACTTCGGCACTCACTGCGCGATGCTGCGCTTCAGCTTCCCCTGTCCAGAGATTCGACGCACGGGTTGCCTGCATCAACGCCGCAATACTCTGCGCTGCTGTACGGTCGACATACCCTCTGGGAATTCGCCAGATCACATCCTCAGGAGTTACAATCCCCTCGCGTGCGAGCGTTTCCGCACGACGTGGTCCAACACCCTTGATGTACTGCAACGGAAGTATCGTGGCTGATTGCGGCGTGCTCATAATGTGCTACAGCAATCAGCGAGGCAGCTCTTGCGCTGGCATTGGTTGCTCCTCATTGGGGATGCCAACACAGGTCATCAACACAGTGTCCCGACTATCAAGAAACTCAAGTGTCTGACCTGAACGACGGGCGCGAAACGTGTTTCGGAATGCATTCAACACGCGCTCCTCAAGAATCACATTCTCGCGATCAGTACACGCCATTTTCGAGGTCATCAGCGGACCAAACTGCACAGTGTCTTCTCGTTGAGTAAATGTTCCGAAGAACATATTGCATCCAGTAAACCCTTGGACCTTGCTCTCTTCAAAGAACCGAAACATGGGTCTCTTCGGGAGCGACGTCGTTGTATCAATGCGCTGATCGCCAACCGTTGTGATCTCCCATGTGTCCTCCAGGAGTTCAGGTGCTGTTGCGCAACCCGTAGCAATCACAAACCACGTGGCAATAATGCAGAGGATCGATGTATGTCGAGATAGAATGCAGTGCGTCATACAGGGAATTTAGCGAGGACGCGCCTTACGCCACGTTTCAATCCTATCAGAGAACACGATACGAAGCCGCGGAGCACACAGTGCAATCTGAGCTGCGATGGATTCCGTGAGCTGCGGCATCACATAATCGACGAACGTCCCATCTCGCTCTCCCAGTCGAATCCAGAGCGGTCGCAACCATGCTGACACTTGGAGGGTGCTCGACCAGGGATCAAACAGCAGATTCCGCTCGCTGCGAACGATCCGCCGAAGCATGTCGCGATACCATACGCGGACACGACGCGTGGTCGCTAATGTAGGTGGGAGGGGTGCGCCGTGAGAGCTCCCCGTTGGCAGACACTCTCGAGCATGGACAAGCACGCTGCATGCTTCAACTCGGCGGAGCATATCATCAAGTGTTACTCGTTCCCGGGCAATCACAAACGTATCACGTCGCAGCCACAGCGAATCATGCGTTGTGGATCGATATCCAACACGCAGATGCATTGCCTCCATGAGACACACAACGTAGACATTCGTCCAGAAAGCGAGTCGCGCATTCGGCAGATACGCCATCGGTGTTGCATTGGCACACTGATCACGAAACCTGCGGTACACTTCCGACCCGACGGCAGCTGTGCGTAGGCGTCCACGATCGATACTCTCGCGCCACAGCGAGTCGATTGACGAGTAGTCTACAACATCGGCATGCTCGTCCGATTGAAGCGTCGTCTGCGCATCGATACGAACGACACTTACAAGTATGGCAAACAGACAACAGATGAGGCGGAACATGTATCTTCGTCGCATGACAACACCTAATCGTGACGTCGCCGTGTTCACCACGATCGCCGACCTTCATTCCTACCTCGCAGATGCACGCCGATCTGGTGCAACCATTGGATGCGTCCCTACCATGGGATACCTGCACGACGGGCATGCATCACTGATCCGCGAAGCAGCAACGCATCACAAGGTTGTGGTAGTATCGATCTTCGTCAATCCAACACAGTTTGGACCTTCTGAAGACTTCGAGCGGTATCCGAGGGACTTTGATCGCGACCTTGCGATCGTCGGTAACGCTGGCGGCACAGCAATCTTTTTCCCTTCGGTCGAAGAGATGTATCCGTCAGGTGCT
>JAURNF010000064.1 GCA_030830285.1 Candidatus Kapaibacterium sp. | reverse complement strand
GTGCAGAATGGACAGGAAGAATGGTTTGTGCAGCAATACAGCTCACGCACACCATTGGGTCGAATGGCAATGCCGGATGATTTCGCTGGAGCGCTTCTGTTCTTGGCTTCAGATGCATCACGATACGTAACGGGGCAGAACCTCCAAGTCGACGGAGGCTGGACAACATGGTAATGATATTTCCACATCATCCTGAGGGAGACGCTATGAGCGCAGAACGAGTCATCGGGTCGAAGCACATTGGAACTGGGCATCCAGTATACATCATTGCCGAGATTGGTATCAACCACAACGGCGATCTTGATGTAGCGAAGGCGATGATTAAGGGAGCTCATGATGCAGGTGCAGACTGCGTGAAGTTCCAAAAGCGTACTCCACTGTTGTGCGTGCCAGAGGAACAGCGTTCAATCGAGCGCGACACGCCCTGGGGTAGAATGACATATCTCGACTATCGATATCGTGTTGAGTTCGACGAGCACGCATATCGGGAGATAGAGGCCTACTGTGCCGAACTTGGCATCGATTGGACAGTATCGTGTTGGGATGAAGGAGCTGTCGAGTTCATGGAGCAGCACTTCAATGTTCCTTTCTATAAGGCTGCATCTGCGTCACTCACCGATCACGCATTGTTGAAGCTCATGCAGTCAACGGGCAAGCCACTGATGATTTCTACTGGTATGTCTTCAATGGACGAGATTGACGAGGCAGTATCTCAGCTAAATGTCGACAGGCTTCTTATAGCTCACGCTACGTCTGCGTATCCATGTGTGACTTCCGAGCTCAATCTTCGAATGATTCACACCCTTCAGCAGCGTTTTGCGGGAGTTCCGATTGGTTATAGTGGACACGAGGTTGGTCTTGCGACAACGCACGCAGCTGTGGCATTGGGTGCAACGTTCGTTGAACGACATGTCACGCTTGATCGTGCGATGTGGGGCAGCGACCAGGCAGCTAGTGTCGAGACGGGTGGTCTTCAGCGACTCGTGCGCGACATCCGAGATGTTGAGGTAGCGCTTGGTGATGGGGTGAAGCGTGTATATGAGAGCGAGCACGGCGTGCGTGCGAAGCTACGTCGAGTACTTTCACCTGTGGGGTGAGTAATGGGAATCGATCTTGTTTGGATGACATTTGTTGCCATCGTTGCGGCTGCAGGCATACTCATCGTTCTTGAGCATCGCCATCCTTATCATCAGGGACAGCAGCTCTTTAGAGCGGGATTCTACCTTGATATGGTATGGTATGCCATTCTCCAATCCTACATCCTCAGCTTGGTGATCTATGGAGTCATTGGACTTGTCCGACCGTATGTGGATCCCCAGTCTCTGGGAGTGTTCCGTAGCATGCCAATGTTGGCTCAGCTCGGCATCGCATTACTGGTTCACGACTTCTACATCTATTGGTTTCATCGCTTGCAGCACGCTGTTCCTGCACTGTGGAGAATACACGAGGCACACCATTCATCGCACGACGTCGATTGGTTGAGCGGCAGCAGATCTCACCCAACTGAGATTCTCATTAATCAAACAGTCGAGTTCCTTCCACTCGTGTTGTTTGCGTCACCAGAAGTTGTCCTCCTGAAGGGCTGCGTTGATGCTATCTGGGGGATGTATATCCACTCAAACATTGATGTATCGACGGGATGGCTCCAATACATCATCAATGGACCCGAAATGCATCGATGGCATCATGCCGATGATGAGGCAGTGACGAATGTAAACTTCTCGACAAAACTTGCCGTATGGGACTGGATCTTCCGAACAGCATACTTGCCCAAGCACAGGAAACCGGAACGATATGGGCTCGGCGGTGATTCGTATCCAGCAACGTATCTAGGACAGACGGTGTATGCATTCCGATCAGAGCGCCGCAATAGCTGAGGCGTTGCCCTCGGTTTACGACACGCTCATCGTGTCGGACATTCACTTGGGATCACAAGTATCACGTTCACGCGCGTTGCTGGATCTTCTTCAGTCAACAAGATGTCGCCGACTCATTCTCAATGGCGACGTATTCGATGATCTCAACTTTCACCGACTAAAGAAGGACGATTGGAAGTTCCTCTCATACATTAGGAAGCTCTCCAATCAGCGGTCGGGCTGTGAAGTGGTTTGGGTGATCGGGAATCATGATGGAGGTGTAGCAGAGGTCTTGAGCCATCTTCTCGGTGTAGACGTCCACGAAGAGTATGCATGGACAATTGGTACCCGCCGATTTCTTGCAATCCATGGACATCAGTTCGACAAGTGGATTAATGAACATGCAATGCTTACTGCAGTTGCATCTTGGGTGTACCTCATGATTCAGCGACTCGATCCACAGCATCGTGCATCTCGTTGGGTTAAGCGAACGAGCAAGAAGTGGTTACGGCTTGCGAACAAGGTTGCTAACGACGCGATTAGACATGGACGTAAGCATCACGAGGCTGATGTCGTCATTTGTGGTCATACGCATCAAGCGATGATTGTTGACATTGATGATTCGATGTACGTGAATTCGGGATGTTGGACAGATTTGCCCTCGACATATGTCGTTATACACGCCACTGGCGAACTGGCTCTGCGTGAGTGTTTGTAGGCGCACTTGATTGCATTGTTGTGGATCTTGATGATAACTTCGCGTTCCTGGGCAAGCCCCACCGTGTGAGACCTATGAGCAGATCATCGCATCAGCATCGACTCCTCGCATACCTAACGCTCTATCGTGCGTTAGGTGGAGGTTGGAGGTAGAGTCTGACGTTGCTACTTCTCTGCCCCTTAGGATAGGTTGTGACGATCTGGATGCCTTGTCCACACTATCAGCATTGAATCAACGGACCGTCAATATCTGGCATACAATACTTGTACGTTAGGAGTGCTCACGTAAGCGATAGAAGCCGGCAGGCGTGGATTCTCATGCACGATGCGCTTTAGCTCAGATACCTGATTCGGCTCCATTGTGCCGAATTTCTTGCACCAGATGTAAAACGAATCTTCCGAAACTTTGTGCTTCTTCGCTGTCTCAGATTCACAATCCGCACATGATTGACGCACGATCGTAACGATCTGCTCATCATTGAGCTTATGCTGTCGAAACTACTAGTGAGCTCAAGCTTCTTGAATACTAGGTTCTGTTGTAGCTCGTATTGCTGCGCTAGGGGCCTTCGGCAATCCGAACAAGGTCCCTGTATAGGTTGGCGACCGTGCGCTGTGAAGATGCGGGTGTCTTGTAGGATACCGAGCCAGACGGCGAGTATGCTGTAATCTTCCACTTAGGGTGATGAAACAGCTTGAAAAACGCGCTGCGCAGGAGTTTTGCGCTATACCGTGATTGAATGATGTCACCCTTCGCCTCTGTGAAGAGGGTAATCACACGAAGACTCGTAACGTCTGAAGAGTCGGTTACGATATGGAGGCTATCGAGCGACTTGCGGATCGTTGTGCTGCGAATTGTGAAGTTTGCAGTCACCGTATCGATATCAACATCACCCTTGCCGTCGCGGAATGTAAAGTCGATTTCACCCTCTTCGCCTCCACCATCGAACTCGAGCGGTCGGATGAAATACTGTGTCACACCCTCTCCCACAGAGAAGGACAGATAATCCCCAGAAGCAGAGCCGCTCGCGCCCATACCCGCAGTGGCGCAGCCCTGAAAAAGCAACATCGAGAGAAGTAAAAGCGGGAGTGCCCTTTCACAGAATACTCCCGTTGCGTCAACGTGAATGTGCATTATTCGCCCGTGATGATCACTTCGTGAGTTTGAATCAGGCCCAAGATGTCTGAGCGCTTGATATCAACTGTAGAGATCTTTGTAATGCCACCGTTCTTTGCTGCTGTCTGAATCGAAGCATCGAGACCAAAATACAGCAGGTACAGGTACGAGTTGCCTGATGCACGGCCGACCTTTGATCCTACTGGATTGCTGGTAGCAGCTACTGGCATCGTCATCGAACAAGAGGTGAGCGACATTGCGGCGACTATCGCAACCGCACCAACGAGTAACTTCTTCATACGTGTGTCCCATGAAAACCACATGCCTACTCTCATGGCTTTTCGGCATCCGCCCTGTTATGTCGGTTTTAACAGCTCCCGAGTACTCAGATGTGCACTTCTGAGAACACCTGAATATAGCACCATAATCAAGTACATTGTTCTCTTATGCACGCGGGTAATATTCTCGTAAACCGCTGGTCACTGCAAGCCCAGGTGTAGGTGTACCCACGCCTGTGCCCGAGATGTTGTTACAAGAGTCTGTTGTGCAAGCTCTGGTCGAGCGACATACAAAAGCCCCACTGCAGCATGTACAGTGAGGCTTGTGTGACCCCGTTGGAATTGGTCTCAGATTCTGCCTAATGCTCCATCTACAAGCTTTAAGCCTGTTGGCGAGGATGAAACTAAATCCCAGATCTACTCTAAACCAAATTCAGTAGCAACTCTACTCTGAATTGGTGTATCCGCATCAATGATGCTACAGCATACCACCCTGTGATTCTATCTGGATAGCTCTTATAGGGAGAAATATTTTCTTCTGTATTTGAAGCCCCCAAATCTGATTCTCCAAAGGGTACCCCACCCCTTGATTCCAATTAATCAGGGCTCTAGAATGCCCCGATTGCGCGCACAAATCGCATGGCCTGGCTAGAAAAACTGATTCTGCCAACTACGTGCAACAAGGCGCATATGTGGGGCTGTGGTGCGAAGGGGGCTCCATGGGCCATACACGGCCTCATTACTATTTTCGTCCGACCTCCTTTCACCATTCTGCTTGGTATGAAACACCACCACGCTCTGCTGCTCGGTGCGATCGCCGTGTGCATGATCGCACTTGCAGCCTGCGATACACCGTCAACCAAACTCTCTGCGCAGCAGCAAGGCACTGGTAGTTCTGAATTGTCTACTCACCGCCTGGCATTCACGAGTGGCATTCGCGCCATCCTTCAGGACGCAAAGGGGAATGTCTGGTTCGGAAGCCACAACGAGGGTGTAGCAATGTATGATGGCAGCCGACTGCGATACTACACCATGAGTAATGGACTGACCGATATGAGTATCCGCTCGATCGACGAGGATGCTCAGGGCGGGATCTGGTTCGAAGGGATAAATGGCTTGAGTCGAAACATGAACGGTTTGCTTACTCCGTTTGCACTGCGTGCCGGACGTGACCCGGAACCGTGGTCGTCGGCACCAACCGACCTCTGGTTCAAGGAGAATACACCCGCTGGGGCTAATGGCACTGAGCGCGATCCCGGTGTGTACCGCTATGATGGAGTATCGTTGCACTACCATATGTTGTCGATCGGCAAGGCGGTGGACCCTGAGCGCGACGTCACACTTTCCACGAAACCGGTGCACACAACAGACGGCACCGTTTGGTTCGGGGCCTATGGGGCTGTGGTTGGGTTTAAGGACGGCACGTTCCGTGTGATCACCGACTCAACGTTGGGATTCAACGACGCAACCGGGCGCTTGCATGTCCGATCACTCTATGCCGACAGCAAGGGAAACCTGTGGATTGGCAACAATGGTATCGGAGTCATCCGTTACGACGGAACGCAATTCGAGAACTTCTCCCTCAAGCACGGGTTGGTGTCGCCCAACAGCTCCCACAAAAGCGATCCATCACCCGTTGGCAGATTGGAGCATGTTTTTGCCATTGGGGAGGACGCCAACGGCAACCTCTGGTTCGGCGACCGAGACACCGGAGCCTGGAAGTTCGACGGTACTCAGTTCACGAACTACACAAAAGCGAACGGTCTAACCACCACCCACATCTGGACCATCTACCGCGACCGCCAACGCAACATGCTGTTCGGCATGGCAGACGGATCCGTCTGCCGCTGGACAGGAGAACAGTTCGTGCGGGAGTGGTGAGCGTTGTGATGGCAACTGGCGATTCCCGTACTGCCTCTGGGCACTCCTCTGCGCGCGGTGTGCCTGGGATCATCCGCTGCCGTTGGTAATCCCAATGCCATATCGGTACTCGGTGTTGCCCCAACGCATAACGAAATCTTTTACCCCTGCTCGTTACCGATAAGAGTGTTTGTCCAACCGAAGCACCTGCTCTGACGCGCAAGCTGAAGATCACCGAATACTTCAGACTAGTAACCCAATTCTTGGGCGTAACAAAAAATCTTGCGCTTCATGCCGATTCATCCAGCAGATTGGATCCGGCAAAATGTTAGATAGAAGAGGTGCAGTAGGAATAAAAAAGCCCCACTGCAGCATGTACAGTGAGGCTTGTGTGACCCCGTTGGGACTCGAACCCAAGGCCCTTTGATTAAAAGTCAAATGCTCTACCAGCTGAGCTACGGGATCAGCGTGACAAAGATACGAAGAGACGTTGAGACGCTGAGACGTTGAGACGCGGTTATGGTGTTACAATGTCACGCACAACCGATGATGCGAGAAAGTCCTTCGCTACTTCGGCAATGCCTTGCGCATCAAGAAGGAGATCCTTGTGGAGCTCTTCCTGTGTTCCGTGATCAACGTAGATGTCTTCGATGCCGTGAATCTTGAGATCAACGTTGTTATGATGCTGCGCTATGTACTCGGCTACTGCGCTGCCAAAGCCCCCTTGAATCTGACCATCCTCGATGGTGAGAATGCGTCCGATGCGTGTTGCGATGTCATCAATCATGGCAGTGTCGAGTGGCTTGACAAAGCGCGCATTGACCACTTCTGCGTCAATGCCTTGCTCAGCAAGAATGGCTGCTGCCTTCTCGGCGTGTGATACCATCTTGCCGATTGCAACAAGTGCAATATCGGTGCCCTGACGAATCTGCTCGCTCTTGCCGATTTCGATCGACTTCATTGGACCAATCGGTGTGCCGATGCCGCTGCCACGTGGGTAGCGGATTGCAACGGGACCAGCCTTGTAGGAGTGAATCGAGGTATAGAGCATGTCACGAAGCTCTTGCTCGTCCTTCGGTGCCATCACGACCATCTTTTGGATGATGCGCAGGTAACCAAAGTCGAGCACGCCATGGTGCGTCGGTCCATCAGCACCAACCAAGCCAGAGCGGTCAAGCGCAAAGACAACATGCAGATCCTGTATCGCAACGTCGTGCACGATGTGATCAAATGCTCGCTGCAGGAATGACGAGTAGATCGCCACAACAGGAACAACACCTTGCGTTGCTAAGCCAGCCGCGAAGGTCACGCCATGACCTTCTGCGATCCCGACGTCGTAGACTTTCTCAGGGTAGTGCTTCTGCACGATGTCAAGACCAGTACCATCAGGCATGGCCGCAGTGATACCAACAACCTTTGGGTTGGTTGCCATGATTTCGACCATCGCCTCACCAAAGATCTTCTGATACGTTGGTGGCGGTGGAACTGGTGGGGGAGTCGATGCTATGGCCTTGCCAGTGATCTTATCGACCTTGCCAATTGCATGCAAGAATTGCTTGTCGCGCTCGGCCGGACCGTATCCTTTGCCCTTCTGCGTGATGCAGTGGAGCAGGATCGGACCCTTCATTTCACGAATGCCTTGGAGCATGGTGACAAGTTGGTTGACGTTGTGACCGTTGACTGGACCGAAGTACTGGAAGCCCAATGCCTCAAACAACATGCCCGGTGTGATCACGGCCTTCATGCCGCCTTCAATGCGATGCGCAAGTGATCGAATACGATCGCCTAAGCTCGATCCCGTGCGCTCGGTCATGCCGATGATGCTCTCGCGCAGACGTCGTCCGGCAGGAGAGGCGAAGATCTCTGAGAAGTAGTTTGACAACGCCCATACGTTTGGCGCAATCGACATGTTGTTGTCGTTCAATACAACGAGGATGTCGCTCTTGAGCACACCACAGTTGTTCATCGCCTCGTAGGCAAGTCCGCCCGTCATCGCACCATCACCGATCACGGCAACAACCTTGTAGTCTTCCTTCAGTTGATCGCGCGCAGCTGCCATACCGAGTGCAGCAGAAATCGATGTGGTTGCATGCCCAGCACCGAAGTCGTCGAAGGTGCTCTCGGAGCGCTTGAGGAATCCCGACAATCCGCCTTTTTGACGGATCGTGTGAAGTTGGTCGCGACGTCCTGTGAGAATCTTGTGCGGGTAGGCTTGGTGTCCTGTGTCGATCACGATCTTATCGTGTGGCGTGTTGTACACGTAGTGCAACGCAACCGTCAACTCCACAGTGCCAAGTCCTGCGCCGAAGTGTCCACCAACACGCGTGATGGTGTCGACGAGATACTCGCGAACCTCATCGCTGACGCGACGCAGTTCGGTTTCTGGAAGCTTGCGCAGATCTTCAGGCGCGTCAATTGAAAGCAGATGTCGGTAGCTCACCGGGTGGTCCTAACGTTGAAGTGCAGATGAGAGAGCTGTTAGCGGCGCGGAGTCTTGACAATGACTTGCACAGTGCGGTTGAGCTGACGTCCGACAGGGATGTCGTTTGCGTACGGACTGCCTGCTTCTCCTACACCTTCTGCAACATACGTTGCATCCTTCGCGCGTGATGATAGAAACGCACGAACAGCCTCTGCGCGTTCCATTGAGAGCTTGAAATTGTGATCGTCGTTACCGATGCGATCAGTGTATCCAAGAATTGTCACCTCAGAGTTCGAGGTGATGTTCGGCAACACCATCTGCTCGAGAATTCGACGGTTCTCAGCCGTCATCGTGGCCTTGTCAAACTCAAACAACACGAGAGAATACTTGTCGACCGTCTGGTCGGCAATCTTGCTTGTACGCTTTCGCTCGCGTGTGAGATACTCCACTCCGAGCGAACCCGTGGTCACGGCACTGTCGCCACGCGGCGAACGTGCAACGAGTTCGTAGTCGATTGGAAGTTCCTCGGCTGCAAGCGACCCCTTCTTGATCGACCACGGAATCGTTGTTGGACGTCCAGCACCTGTGATCGTCGAGAGGATTCGTCCGCCCTGCATGAGCGTGAATGACCATGATGCAACGGAATCAGTATTCGTCACGCGCGTATGGAAGTTCGCAAGGTCAGTCGATGGAATGCGCTCGTTCTCGGCTGTGATGATAACTGGCTCAAGAAGGTTCGGTACGTCTGATGTCAGCTCGATGCGACGATTCTCTGCAACACCATCGGCAACAGTGATGGATGACGGCTTGGCAGGCGTCGTGCTTGTCGACGTCTTGATGCGAGCAGCATCGATTCCAAATCCCGTTACGAGATAGTTCTTCGCCCAGTTCGCACGCAGCTCAGGAAGATCTTTTGTTCCAAGCTCGACCTTGCCACCGTCGGTGGTACCGGTGATGAAGAGGTTTGCGTGAGGCAGCGCTCGCATACGTGAGCCAACAATGTTGAGCAGGTTGCGATTAGCTTCGACGGCATCAAATGGCAACTTGGTTGGATCGAACATGCCTTTCTCTGCCATGAAGTCTGTTGCCTGCATTGACGCGTCTGGTATGCCCCCTTCAGCGGCGAAGACGTACGGAACGAGTGGCATCATTTCGGTGTAGCGCACGTCTTCGAGGATGATCGAAGAGATAACGCGTGAGCGCGCATCACGTCCGGCAGCGGTAACACTATCGATGTATGCTTGCATTGCATCTGGTCCGATGTCCTCAATTGGCTCTGATGCGCCGAAGAACACGTTGATGCCGATGCGAAGTTGTGAGAACGACGTCGGAGAGAATGCCGCAGCCGACGAAACATTTGTAAGCGGTGCACGATACGAGATCTCTGGCTGAACGTACCAGGCGCGATTGACGCGGATGGTGTACCCCATGCCAAGCATCAGCGCTGCGCGAACAGATGGCTCGGGAAAATCAGCGTTCTCTGCAAATGTGGTTACGTCGCCTTCCGTTGGAGTGGCGCGCTGCGTAATCGATGTTGCAAGGGGCAACCCAAGCTCAAGTCCGACAAGCGGATGAAAGGATGCTTCGCCGAATAGACCGTAGAACTCGACGGTTGGGGAGATCTCGAGGGTCGACATGAAGACGTTGAGTTCGTGTGCGACGTCCGAAGGCGAGCCCGTTTGGGTTGCCGTGGCTGTACCTGCGAGTGAAGAATAGCCGAGTCGACCGGTGAGGTGGACCATCGATCCGAGTGGAACGCCACCCATGATTCCGATGCCAACGCCGAGTCCGGTGGAGCCTTTGAGGAAGCGCGTGGTGTCATTCACAAATGGCTGGAGACCAGACGGGACGTTGCTGAATCCGCGCCATGTCTGAATCGACGGTGACACCTGACTGAGTCCGAAGCTCGCAAAGCCGCCGAATCGTGCCGGTGGAACAACTTGAGCCTGGAGCGTGGTCAGTCCGAGGAGGCCGCCGGCGACGAGAGAAAGGAAATTCTTCATGGTGCAAAACTACGGAGGGAAGTGGGCTGAACGGGCATGGCTTATCACATGACGCTGTCAGAAACACCGTATTTTGCCCGCGCTTCTTCATGCACAACTAATTGGGTCAGACACATGAACCTCCGTCGTATCGCGATTATTACTGCAGCGCTCGCTGTGATAACTGCTCCAGCAGCGCATGCTGGCGATGAATCTTCAAGCGAATCACTCTCGATCGGCGTTCTGTTCGGTCCGAGTATTCCGAGTCAGTCAGTTAACAGTGTCTATGATGCACTTGCGAACGAGAGCATCTCGGCGGCGTATGATGTTGCTTCAAACCTCGGATACCATGCAGCTGCAAAACTTCGCTTCGGTCTCGCAGGAAGTTTGAGCTTTAGTGGTGGTGTTGGGTTTATTCAGTTTCCAGGACAGCAGATCACGTATGATCGGGATGGTTTCGACCTGACGCTGAAGACGGTCACTACCTATGTGCCGATCAATGCTGGTCTGGCATGGGTTCCGTTTCAGGGATTCATCCGACCGTACATTTCGGCAGAAGCTGTCTACACGTACCGTAAGGTATCTGTGTCCGAGAATAGATTTACACCAGATCTCATCAATCAGGTGTTTGATGGTGAGCTTGAGCCATCATCGGGTCGCCTCGGTGCAGCTGCCGGCGTCGGACTCGAACTCAATCTCGGCGGATTGCGTCCGTTCGTTGAGCTCAAGAACACATGGACCAACCTTGTCACGAAGGAAGCAGGCGAGCCTGAGCGCACGTTCCTTAACGTGAGCGTTGGGCTGATCTTTTGAACCAGTAGTAAAACGGCATGCCGGTGAGGAGAAGCAATACTCCCCACAGGGAATTGATCACAGGCGCAGAGCCGTTGTTGTAGTTCACGATATCAGACCAAATCGTGAATACGAGAAACGCCAGTGCAAAGGCAATGAACACGATAGGTACAGCCGGATAGCCCCATGTGCGATACGGACGTGGGGCATCTGGCATTCTGCGTCGCAGCACGAATACGCCATACGCACCAAGCGCATAGAAGCCCCAGCTCACGAAGATCAACATGTCGGTGAGCATGTCGAACGTGCCTGAGAAGATCAGCACGGTCGTCCACCCCAGCTGCATCATGAGTGCGTTGACAGGTGTGTTGAAGCGCTCATGGACAACGCCCGCGCCACGGAAGAACATCTTCTCGTGGGCCATTGCGTAGTACACACGTGAGCTCGCCATAATCGTGCCGTTCGATGTTCCAATGGTCGCAATCATCACGGCAACGGCGATGAATGCCACACCGTTTGCACCCATCAACATGCGTGCAGCCTCTGCTGCAACAGCCTCGTGAGAGCGCAGCGTATCGATCGGCAGAACCATGAGGTAGGCGATGTTGATGAGAACATATACCGCAATGGTGATCGCGGTGCCAATCATGAGTGCACGCGGAACGTTGATCTGCGGATTGCGAACCTCACCACTGACGTAGGTGATGTTGTTCCATCCGTCGTACGACCATAATGCCTTGCTCATCGCCATGGCCAGTGCTAGCATCAGAGCTGTTCCGGCTGGAACTGCATCAACTGACGAGACTGCAACGTTGGCGAATGATGCCTGTGAACTGGTAAACGCAAGCGCAACAAGTGCGATCATCGCACCCACTTTCGCTACGGTGAAGACTACTTGGACACGACCGCCCTCGCGGACGCCGAAGGCGTTGATGAGGGTGAGCGCTGCGACCGCACCAAAGGTGAGAAGCTTGACACCGAAGTTCTCGAGAGGATAGATCGTGGCAAAGGGTAGAGTAATAGACCACGCTTGCTCGGTTGCGAGGTCAAATCGAAACAGCGGCGAGATTTGATTGAAGTATTCGGCAAAGACGTAGGTGATGGAGGCGATGGATCCGCATTGGATCACGACGAACAGCGCCCAACCGTAGAGAAACCCCATGAAGTCGCCGTACATCGCACGGAAGTACTGGTACTGTCCGCCCGTGATAGGAATGATCCCTGCTACCTCGGCGTTTGTGAGCGCACCGAAGAGCGTTACAATGCCAGCAAGGATCCAGACACCCAACAACAGTTCTGGTGCATGCAGGAACTCGGCCATCTTTTGCGGATTGCGAAAGATGCCCGAGCCGATCATCCCGCCCACGACAAGCGACGTGGTCGTGACCAGTCCGAGCGTTGGCAGCAGTCCGGTAGGGGATGTCGAGGTAGACTTCGAGGTAGACGTCATAGTATTCCAGTATCGAAAGCAACCCTAAGATAGCTCGTATCTTCGCGTGCCATGATCATTGCCTTACTCCTCGGTATTGCTGTCGGCTATATCCTTGCCATCCCCCCGGGTCCCATCGGAATGGCCTCCGTGCGCATGGGATTGCGCGACGGATGGCGTCCGTCAATTCGGCTGGCTCTTGGAGCAGGGTTGCTCGACTTGATCTATTGCGCCCTGGCGATGTGGGCAAGTTCTGCGGTAGTTGGTTTGTTGACGAGTCTCAAAGGGAGCACTTCGTGGGTTACGATCGCCCTCCAGCTCCTGATCGTCGCAGGCATGATTGCCTTTGGAGTGGTGCAGTTTCGCGAGCATCCCATTGATCCGAACGCTGAGTCCGACGATCAAGCACGTCCAACATCGTTGTTGTCGAGGCTAAGCTCACGTGGACCCTTCCTCGTGGGTGTCGGCTTTGCGGTGGCGAATCTGGCTAATCCCACATTCGTACCTGCCTTGATGGCGATGACAACGTTCATTCAGCAGCTGGATCTCTTCGCGTCGACCTTCACAAATGCCATGGCCTTTGCCGTTGGATTTGGTGCAGGCAATACTGCCTGGCTGCTAACACTCGTGCGTCTCGTGATCGTCTTCCGAACGAAGATGACGCCAAAGTTCATCCATCGATTGCAGCAGATATCGGGTCTGGCGCTGATCCTTTTCGGGTGCCTGACAGGCTACCGGGTAATCGCGCAACTGCTCTAATTGCCGGCAGACATTATCTCGAACTGTGGGCTGAGTGGTTTTACGTACTTTTCACCATGAGCGCGATGCATCGTATCGTGATTTGGGGGCTCATGCTGCTGGTGGGTGTGCCCGCACTGTCACAAGACATCATCTACGGCGTCAGGGGAGGGTACCTGCACGTCATGAACACGTCGGCGATTCCAGTGATTGCTGGAGCGTCCGACTGCGGTTCGTTCGCCAATGGTACGTCACCTGGCTTTTACGGCGGACTCACATTCGATGTGCCGATCGTGCATCAACTGTTTGATGTTGGCATCGGCCTCATGTACTCCCAGCGTCCAGCCCAGCTCCGAACGACTGTTTCAACGGGCTTTGAAGTTCTCGATCCAACGACCAATGCCTACGTGCCGCTCGTACGCGAACATGTGTTTACGAGCTCACTCGGCTATGTCGCGATTGAAGCTGCCGTTCGATCACAACCGCTGCCTGAGATCCCTGTGTTCCTCCGCGTTGCAATCGATGCGGGCAATCCAATCGTTGACGCAACCTACACGCAGACAGACGAGATCGTATCGCCAACTGGTGTGTTGTTTCCCGATGGAACGCAGCGGCG
>JAURNF010000063.1 GCA_030830285.1 Candidatus Kapaibacterium sp. | reverse complement strand
GGAGCGAGAGCAAATGCGGCAATCAGAAGTAGTCGAGCAAAACGCTGTGAACGAGACATCCAAACTCACAAGAATGAAGAAGGGTAGGCCGACGCGGCAAAGTTACGAATAGTGTCCGGTGATGATGGCCGCGATGCGCTCGGCTGCTTTGCCGTCCCAGAGGGGCGGAACGGAGCCCTTAGGGCCCTCTCCACGGCGTACGCGCGCCACTGCGTCGAGAATTGCCCCACGCGTGGGTTCAACAAGGATGTTTGTACCACATTCGACGGTTATCGGACGTTCCGTGGTCGTCCGGGAGGTAATACATGGCACACCCAGAGCAGTTGTCTCTTCCTGGATGCCACCTGAGTCTGTTACCACCATGGCCGCAGATTTCATGAGCGCAAGAAACTCGACGTAGCCGACCGGATCGAGCAGAATCACTGAAGGCAGTACATCGATGCCGAACTCGACGATGTTCTTGCGCGTACGAGGATGCACAGGAAACACCACGGGCATGTCCGTAGCAATGCGAGCCACAACCTCCATGAGCATGCCAAGCTGCTCAGGATCATCGACGTTACTTGGTCGATGCATCGTGACAAGCACATATGAACCTGCACTGACTCCAAGTCGATCATGAATGGTGCTTTGAGCTGATTTCGGCAGTGCATAGTGGAGCGAATCGATCATCGTATTGCCAACGAAATGGATACGCGATGGATCTACCCCTTCTCGCAGAAGGTGCTTACGTCCACTCTCTTCTGTCACAAAGAGATCATCGACGATGGCATCCGTGGCAAGTCGGTTAATCTCCTCAGGCATGGCTCGATCTCCAGAGCGAAGGCCTGCCTCCACATGCGCTGTGCGGATGCCGAGCTTCACACTCACAAGAGCACAGGCAATCGTGCTATTCACATCCCCTACTACGATCACATAGTCGGGGTTGGCATCCTTACACACCTGCTCGAACCCTGTCATCACGCGTGCCGTCTGTTCCGCATGCGAACCGCTGCCAACTCCAAGGAAATACGCGGGATGTGGCATGTCGAGATCTGAAAAGAACGCATCAGACATCGCAGCGTCGTAATGCTGACCAGTGTGAACGATGCTATGCGACCATGTGTCGGCATAGGCAGCGAATGCACGATGAATCGGCGCTACCTTCATGAAGTTTGGCCGCGCACCAACAACAGAGATGATGCGCTTCACTTGCCATCTCCGAGGAGGACGACATTCTTCTTCGGACCTCGCACGTTCTTGGTTGCATTACGTGTGTCGATCACGACCGTCGCGTTGGCAACGATCATTTCTACATCAAACGCGCTGTGGTCTGTTGTAATCACCACCACGTCGTGACGCTTGACGTAGGCCGGCGTAAGGGTCTTCTTGGATGCCAGCGTCTTCCCATGCACATTCACAGAAGGAATGTATGGGTCGAAGTAACTGATGTTCTCGATGCCACCCTCATGAAGGAGTTCTGCTACTTTCAGCGCTGGAGAATGTCGAAGATCATCAACATCCTTCTTGAACGCCATTCCGAGCAACAGCACCTTCGCCGTCTTCATCGTCACTGGCTGACGGGCAATCTCGCGTTCAATCATTGATCGAACGTAGAACGGCATCGACTCGTTGACTTCAGCAGCAAGTGTGATGAAGTTGGTGACAAAGTCTACTTCGCGTGCCGACCATGACAAGTAGTATGGATCGATCAAGATGCAGTGCCCACCAATGCCTGGTCCTGGATAGAACGGCATGAAGCCAAACGGCTTTGTCTTTGCTGCGTCGACCACTTCCCAAATGTTTACACCGATACGGTCGCACAGTTGCGCCAGTTCATTCACCAACGCAATGTTGACGCTGCGGAAGATGTTCTCCAGGAGCTTCTCCATTTCGGCTACTGACGGCGAACTCACTGGTACAACTTCGTCGATGATTCTGCGGTTGACGGCGATAGCAAGATCGGTGCACGCTGACGAGACACCACCCACGACGACTGGCGTATTCTGAGTCGTCCACGTTTTGTTTCCTGGATCAATACGTTCTGGTGAGAATGCAAGGAAGTAGTCACGGCCGCACACAAGCTTCGTTGCATCAAGGATCGGCTTGACATACTTTTCAGTGGTGCCAGGGAACGTCGTGCTCTTCAAGATGACGAGTTGGCCCTTGCGAAGCGTACGTGCGATCTCTTCTGTTGCGTGTACAATGTGCGAAATGTCGGGATCCTTGTTTACCGTAAACGGCGTAGGAACACAGACGTAGATCACATCACATTCTGCCAGCACGCCGAAGTCACGCGATGCCGAGAGCATCTTCGTGGACTTCACAACGTGGCGAATCTCTGTGTCGTCGAGATCCTGGATGTAGTTCTTTCCGGCGTTCAGCGATGAGATCTTCTCAGCACTGACATCGACGCCAATGGTGCGGATACCACTCTTTGCGAACTCAAGAGCAAGAGGCAGACCCACATACCCCAAGCCCACAACGCCCACAACCATGCGGCCGTCTAAGATCTTCGCCATGAGTGCTTTTTCGGATGAGCTCACATTTGCTCGTGGACGTCCGACGCGACGTAGCGCCATGTTGGTATTCCTCGTTGGTTACAGTGTGGTGTTGTAATGTGTCTCGTAATACGTGCGATATGCTCCCGTCCGAACGTTATCGCTCCACGCACGGTTCTGCATGTACCACGCAATTGTCGATCGCAGACCTTCTTCGAGTTCACGTTCTGGTGCCCATCCGAGCTCGTGGCGTGCCTTGTCAGCATTAATCGCATACCTGCGGTCGTGCGCCTTACGATCAGTTACGTACGTCTTGAGGTCGGCACTGGCACCCGTTTGTGCAAGGATGGCCGAGACCATTTCCTCGTTTGTTCGCTCGCCATATCCACCAAAGTTGTAGACACTGCCTGTTGTTCCCCGCTCCAGCGCTGCAAGTATTCCACGACAATGGTCATCGACATGCAGCCAATCACGCACCTGCAGTCCATCACCATAAATCGGCAAGGGGCGTCCCTCAAGAGCATTGAGAGTCATCAATGGAATGAACTTCTCAGGAAACTGGAAGGGTCCGTAGTTATTCGAACATCGCGTGATCACGGCATCGACACTGTGTGTGCGGATGAATGACTGCACGAGAAGATCACTTGCAGCCTTCGATGCAGCGTACGGCGACGTAGGGTCAAGCGGTGTTGTCTCTGTGAAGGGAGCATCATCAGGACCAAGCGTCCCGTAAACCTCATCAGTCGAGACATGCACAAAGCGCATCTGCGGATACGCACGCACAGCCTCGAGAAGCACCAGGGTGCCCATGACATTGGTCTCAACAAACGGTGCGGCAGATGCTATCGAGCGGTCAACATGCGACTCAGCTGCCAAGTGGAGAATCGACGTAGGGCTGTGGCGCTGAAGGACACTGCGGACAAAGGCCGCATCACAGATGTTGCCGTGTTCGAAGTCACAGCGATCCCCAGCAAGCACATCAGCAAGGTTGGCCAGATTCCCTGCATACGTCAACGCGTCGAGTACAACCACATGGTAGCGTCCACTCTCGACCATCATACGGACGAGATTGCTGCCAATAAAGCCGGCTCCACCAGTGACAAGTACACGTTGCACGGATTTTCCCTGTTCGAGGTCGTAATTCCAACTTTGCGAAAACACTGTAACGACGGGGCTTTTCAGCCAGCCGTTTCTGCATCATCACAAATTCTCGACCAAAATACGCTAATTCTGATGGACTGACCGCCCTATCAGTCGCATGATACTTGCCGCAATCGACGGAAGCGTGTCGGAATACGTGTACATGGCTAGCGATGACGGCAATGCATCGATACCGTACGGGCTACCGCACGCCACAACAATGCTTGGTCTGCCCTGGGCTAGCTGCTCCATGACGTATGGTATGCGATCAAATCCGGGCATCTTTCCCTTGAAGGCGACGGCCTTTCCGAAAAAGGCAAAGACAAGGATCGTAGCCTCACTGATGCCATCGATCAGCGACTTCAGATCCGCCTCCTCAATCGTACCGTCAACAAAGCCCATATCAATGTTCACCTCTGTTGCTTGCGCCAGCGACTGGAACCAAGTGGTCGCCGTGTCGGCTTCCGATTCATCAAGGATTGCAAACGCCGCTACATGTGGATGCTGCATGATTGGCAACAAACTGGCGTCGCCGGTCAAGTGCACAGCTGCCTCGGCGGCTTGAAGAGCAATCATGGCGTGCGTCGACTGATCAATGACCATTGGTTCTTTCGAACTGTACGTGCCGCCGGCCGCAGTTCTGAGTCCAACAAACGCTCTTGCATCTTCCCATCGGGCATCAGATGCTTCGAGGTCGGAAGCATCGAGTTCTTCACGCTCAATGGCCAGCATTACAGCGTCGATCGCACCATTCGGGTCCTCTGGCATCAATACCACATCAACACCTGCCTTCAGCGCAAGGATAGCTGCCTCGCCGCTCGCCCATCGTGTGCGCACGGCGCCCATGTCGAGTGCATCCGTCGTGATCAGCCCCGTAAAGCCCCATGCGCCACGAACAAGATCCGTCACCACCCGTCTGCTCAGCGACGAAGGCAGATCAGGATCAAGGAACGGCACAACAATGTGCCCCATCATGAGCGTTCGAACTCCAGCGTCAATGCATGCTCGAAATGGCACAAACTCGCGTCCCTCGGCAACAGACTGTTCGAGATCGATCACGGGCAAGTCAATGTGCGAGTCCACATGTGTGTCACCATGCCCCGGCACGTGCTTCGCGCATGCGAGCACACCAACGCGCTGCGTGCCATGTACGTATGCCACAGCATGTTGTGCCACAACGTCTGACGTTTCGCCGAAACTGCGAGTATTGACAATCGGATTGTTCGGGTTGGCATTGATATCAGCTACTGGCGCCCAGTTCCAATGGACGCCGATGGCGCGGGCTTCGTTTGCAATGCACTGGGCAACGTGTTCTGTGATGCCTGGTAATGTCTTGCCGAGCGCCATGGCACGAGGGTATGCCACCCCGCCCGAGAGCCGCATCGGCAAACCAAACTCATAATCTCCAGCGATGATCAGGCGGCGTCCGCCCCTTCGCTGAAGATCCTCGATCATCGAGGCCGTCTCTTCGAGTCCGCCGAGGAACACCCCGATACCCCCTACTCCACGGTCTACCAAACGGTAGAGACCGTCTCTGTACTCTGAGGAATTCCAATGTTGCGCATCAGCGCGTACCATGAAACGCGCCGCAGCACGTCGTTCGAGTGAAGCCATGGATAAAATTACCATCAATTCGTGGCTCAGGTGTAACACCTTCACGTATTGAGCGTCTGTACCTCTGTAGTTCGAGGGGTGAAATGGCAACGGGGATCACACAACACCAGCGACGGGCTCTGGCGGATGAAACGCCGGACCTTGAGCTGTATGGTCGGCTGGCGCACGATGATGCGGCGGCGCAGGCTGCGTTGTCGATCCTCTACCGTCGTTATAGCCAGCGCATCTACACGTATTGTCGCAAGATCATTGGCGAGTCAACAACGGCTGAAGATCTCCTGCAAGAGACCTTCGTGAAGTTGCTTGAGTCGGGGCGGCAAGAACGTTCGATTGAGAATTTCCCGGCCTATCTCATGACAATTGCTCGGAATCTGTGTCTGTCGCACAGAATACGTTCCAAGCGGCAGTTCGTCGAAGTGGAGGATTTTCACTTAGCGTCGCGAGATGTGCCATATGAACAACGAGAACTCCTACAGTTGATTCAAGCATCGCTTGAGTTGCTGCCAGAAGACTATCGTGAAGCATTCGTGCTCCGCGAATACAATGGTTTGTCGTACAACGAGATTGCCGAGGTCATCGGAGAATCACTTGATGTAGTGAAGGTGCGCATCTTCCGAGCAAAGAAGAAGCTACGCGACATCCTTGCACCGTATCTCGCCGATCTCCACTCCAAAGCCTAATGCAGAGGTCAACAGCTCCATGCCTATGAACGAGTTTCCGCTTACCCCACTTCCGCCCGATGAAGCGCTCTATGCGTTTCTCGATGGCGAACTCGAACAACATCACGAACAACCGCTCTTCGACGAGCTCGCAGCGCAACCCGAACTCCGCACGGAGATGAAGGACTTGCTTGCGATACGCAATGCCGTACACCGCGATGCAGTATTCCCACCGCCCCAGTCAGATATGGGGCTTGCGCCATTGCCACTTGCCGGAGTCACTGGTGCCGCTGGCGCTGGTGCCGCAGCAGGCGCAGTCGCGCCGACAAGCGCGTTCTGGCCTTCCATCATCAGTGGTGTAGGGGGCGCAGCAATCGGCGCTGCGATCGTTGCATTCTTGATGTCAAGTCCTTCAGCAACGCAAGAGGCGTCTTCCAATGGCATCGCTGGTGTAACCAGCACAGCTGCCACAGCAGGTCAATCAGCCACACCTGAGCGCATCGTTATCGTCGACACAGTTGTTGTGACACGTCGTGTTGCAACGCCAGCTACTCCGGTTGTTTCGTTACCTGTAGCCGAGCAAACGAATGCAGTTGATCAGGCGACCACGGATTCAAAACCTGCCGCACCAGATGCATCGCCTAGTGATACTCCTGCACTCATTGAATCGGTAGAGCCGCTGAGCACAATCACGCGAAACACTGTGTCGGCGTCACAAAGCATGCACACGATGTCAACGATTGCTCAACCGCAGTCGCAATTGCCTGTGCGACTGGGATTCCGATCGTTGGCAAGTGGACTACCATCGCGTGAAGCAACGCCGAACAGCGTAGAGTCTGCTGTACTGCCGAACACGGCCTTCTCACTGACGATCCCGTTGTCGAGCGATCATCGCGTTGGTGTTGAAATGGGGTCGGAGTCATTCCGTCAAACATTCACGGGCTTTGATGGGTATCGCACTGCGGAGTGGATACAGACACCGGTGTTGTTCTGGCTTGGAGCCACCTACGTGTTCGAGCCAATGTCACTTGAGTTCCTTCCTGGCCTTCGACCATTTGGTAATGCGTCGGTCGGTACGGTCTTCGCACAGGGTCCTATAGCACGCGGCACTGTTGGTCTGGCATATCAGCCAATTGGACCCGTGCGCTTCACTGTTGGTGTCGATGGGGCTGCATTGATGTACAACTTCCAAGGCTCGTGGTTCACGTCTACAAAACTTGGGCTCTCGTACGGACTCTCCATTGATATGGGAGGATGGAAGTAAAATGCGCAGAACACTGTTCATCATCGGTGCAGTCGTGCTCATGCTTCAGGCGTGCAGCTCACCCCTCGAAATTGATGTCGATCGCACGAAACATTATCCAGACGGCGGCACGCATCCAACACGACTGTCGTTGTACTACTACTTCGGTGATAGTGCCTACGAGGCTATCGTTACCGACACAACACTGCTAAACAACATCTGGATTGAGCGCGGCGTAACGCCCTATCGCATCACCATCCCAACACTCGAGTTTCATCTGCCTGATACCATCAAGGCTAGCGCACAATTCACACCGTTTGTTCGTGCATTCGCATTCTCAAGTACCAACGTCCCCTGCGATGGTCAGTTCATGATGTGCACATCGCCCTTGTCATGGCTTGCTGGTGAGTGTCTCAATCCGAAAGGCGCATGGGAGCCGTTCAAATGGTCGACCGATACTGACAATCGGCAGTTGCGCATCGCCTATTACGACGTTCCGACCGAGCGCCTCGTTAAAGCATCGCTACAGATCCTGGTTGGCGATCCATACGTGCAGCGATACTCGTCGTTCCGAGCGCTGATTACGTTGGAATACTGAGTTGAACGCCGCTACCCTACGTGTTCGCCTTCAAACGCGCGAATCAACGAGCGGTATGAATCTGGGATGCGCTCTGGCTTGTTCTTCGCTGGGTTAAGGTGCACCAATACACTGCTTGCGGTGGCGAGGATCGTCCCGTTTTCGTGCCGGATCACGTGATCAAATCCGAACGATGAGTTCTTCACGAACGACACGCGCGTAAACACCGTGTATGGGTCGTCGAACTGCGCTGCGAACTTATAGTCGATCGATGTCTGAGCAACGACAAAGCGATGCTTTGTCACAAATGAATCGCGATCAATCGGCACGCCTATGTCACGGAAATACTCAATCCGGGCTGCCTCAAGCCAGTAGAGATACACTGCGTTATGCACAATGCTCTGACGATCAACATCGTATGAGCGCACGCGACTGTGAAGTCGGTGGTGATAGGTACCGTGACCTTCAATCGTCACTGGACCGTGATCGATAACAGCTTCTTCTTTATCTGACGTTGGCATAATGTCTGCTGGATGAGTGTGCTACAAACATACGGGTCACTTAGCGGTTTTCGAGTACGTCGCGAATCAACGCCAGCGACTGTTCAACAGCCGCATCATCAATCTGGTGATACATCACCGCCCGTATCACTCCGGCGCGAATTGGCGCGATGCGAAGTCCGCGCTGTTGGCATGCCTGCACGAAGTCTGCATCCTTCCAGTCAGACACCGAAAACGCCACGATGTTGGTTTGCACGCGCGCAAGATCAATCGTAACACCTTGGATGTCTGCAAGCCCCGTTGCAAACCTCTGTGCGCGTCGGTGATCTTCTGGAATGCGAGGCAGCACTGTATCGAGTGCGTACAACCCAGCCGCTGCAAGAATTCCCGTTTGCCGCATTCCCCCACCGAGCATTTTTCTCCATCGGCGTGCTCGTTCGATGTTGACTCTCGTACCGAGGATGATAGAGCCAACGGGTGCGCCAAGCCCCTTGCTCAAACACACGCTTAACGTATCGAAGATATCTCCGTAACCACGGGCACTTGTGCCTGTGGCCACGATGGCATTCCATAATCGCGCGCCGTCGCAATGCATTGGCAGATTGTGCTCTGTAGCAAGAGCCCGCAATTCCTGGAGGTATTCTGTGGACACAACGGTGCCGCCGTGACGGTTGTGCGTGTTCTCGACGGCGATCGCTGCCGTTCGCGGGTAGTAATAGGCTGACGGACGAATTGCATCGCGCACGTCATCGAGGAACATCTCACCGGCTGTCGAACGTATGCGATGGATCTGCGCACGGGCGATCACACTTGCCGCGGCGTTCTCGTAATGGAAGATGTGCGCATCCTGCTCTGCTATGACCTCTTCACCTGTAGAGGCATGGAGCGCTAGGCAGATTTGATTGCCCATAGTTCCACTCGGCACGAACAGCGCCGCTTCCTTGCCAAACATCTCAGCAAGGCGTTCTTGCAGGTGTTCGACAGTTGGGTCCTCTGAATACACATCATCGCCCACTTGGGCGTTGGCCATTGCTGCACGCATTCCCTCGTCGGGTACCGTGAGCGTATCACTGCGAAGGTCAATCATAGGCGCAATCTACGATGCGCTCGAGTGGTCTCAGCCGCCGTCGTAATTTGTGCGGATGATGGATCATCTTCACGCTGGCAGATTCGCTCATGGACGGTCTCCGGAGACCGTTGAACAGTCGTTTTTGAGTTGGGGCGCGCTCATGCGTCATCGCGACGCTACGAGCCTCGAACAACCGTGGCTCATCTACTATGCCGACAACGGCGTCCGTAGCTCGTGGTCATACAGCGTATTCATCGACGTGTCGCGACGATTAGCGACGCTTCTCACGCAGCACGGGGTCAGGCGCGGACATCGCGTTGCGATCGCAAGCCACAACCACCCCGACACGATTCTCGCCTATTTCGCATGCTGGTACTTGGGCGCATGCGCTGTGCCGCTGAACATGACCGAGGACGATCAGCGCATCGCGTACATCCTCGAAGAATGTCGTCCAACAGTAGTGCTGAGTCGTGTCGACTATTGCGACCGCATCGCAGCTTCGGGTACCACTTCGCCAGTGATTGTGATGGATACTGATACGAACGATCCATCGTTCTACGAAGCAATTCGTGGATGCGATCCTGCACCGTGGCCTGATGCGGACAGCGACATGCGCTGGGACGACTGCATGATCGTGTACACGAGTGGCACAACGGGCAAGCCCAAGGGCGTTGTCTTGATCCAGCAGAACCTCTTCGTCGATGGCGAGATGATCAATGCATGGCATGGGATCGACGCATCAACTCGCATGATGTGCGTGTTGCCCGTACATCATGTCAACGGTGCGCTTGTAACGCACGCAACACCGTTCATCGCAGGCGCTTCGGTTGTACTCCATCGAAAGTTCTCGCCTTCGAAGTTCTTCGCGACGATTGCCGCTGAACAGGTACACATCGTGAGCGTCGTCCCGACGTTGCTGGCCGTGCTTCTCGAAGCAAATGTTGTTGAGCAACGCGCTGCAGCAACCACACTGCGCCATATCATCTGCGGAGCGGGTCCGCTTACGTGTGAACTTGCTGAACGATTTACGTCGACGCTCTCAACACGCATCATCCACGGCTATGGACTCTCTGAAACGACATGCTACTCGTCGTTCCTGCCAATTGATCTGAGTGAGTCAGACTATCGCCACTGGATGTACGACTATGGGTTCCCATCGATTGGAACCGACGTACCGTGCAACGAGATGGCAATTCATGATGCGCACGGCAATGCAGTGCCTGATGGCGACAGAGGCGAGATAGTCATTCGCGGTGCGAATGTCATGCGTGGATACGACAACAACGACAAAGCGAATGAAGAGGCCTTCGCCTTCGGGTGGTTCCGCTCAGGTGACGAGGGATTCCGCGTCATGGGCGAGGATGGCCGCTATTACTACTTCATCACTGGACGACTGAAAGAACTCATCATCCGGGGCGGTGTCAACCTGGCACCACTTGAGATCGACGAGGTAATCTCGCGCGCACCAGGAGTGAAAGCAGGCATCTGTGTAGGATTCGAGCACGCGATGTTCGGAGAAGAAGTTGGCGCTCTTGTGATTCCAAGTGGACCGGACATTACCGAAGAGGCTGTGCTGGCATTTTGCCGCGAGCACCTGCCATTCCATAAAGCACCGAAGGTCGTTGTCTTCACCGACGCGTTACCGGTGACATCTACTGGCAAGTATCAACGCAACTCGGTCAAGCATGTGTTCGCCGAATGGAAGAACACGCAATTCCGAGCGTAGCACGTGACGTGGTTGGTTTGTATCAGGGAGCTACGTGCGAGCCACCTCGCGGACGGTAGAAGAGCGTCCGCACGACGGAGATACTGTCGATGCCAATAGCTGGATTGCTGCTCCAGACGCGAGCAAGCACGCCGTTCGGTACAACGTACAAGGACGTTGCAGGGTCTTCAATCGATGGATTGGTGTAGGCCAGTTCATCCACCATTTCTTGCGTCAATGCTTGGGTGTCGCTCGGAACATAGCAACGCAGTTCAACAAAGCGGCGCTTGCCAGTGGTGGTGTCTGACGCGAGCGTGCGTTCGGCGAGTTCACGCGTAGCCCGAACGATCTTCCCAGAGTCCGCAGTCTCGATCTGGACATACAGAATTGTCGTTGCTGCATCCTCGTCAGCATACGCAATGGTGTCTGTCACTACATAAAAGCCCTCGAGCGAGGCCGAATCGACCGTTCGCCAGATGAACACTGCCGCGATACCGAGTCCGATACCAAGCAAGATCATAGGGATGAGTTTCTTTGCCGACATACTGCGTTATCCTGGGTTCGTTACAACGTTGGGAGAAGAACACTCACAAGCCAGTGAACAATTCCATAGCTACATGGAATTGCGATATTATCGTCAAGCCGAAGTCGTGATGAAGCCGCTTCCGCAATCGCAGCGGCGACTGATGCCACAGCACCGGCAATGATGAAGGAACTCGGCAGCGCAAACACGGCCTGCCACGCCACGACCACACACAGAGCACTCACAACGAATGCCACGGACCCAGCCAGACTCTTGTCGATAAACTCGCGGCGACCGAAGCGACGTCCGATAAGGGCTGCAAACGTGTCACTGACAATCAGCACCGAAAACGCCGTCACCGCGATGGCTGTTGGGAACACCAGGAACGTTGCCGTAGCTGCAATCAGCACCCACGATGCACCCGTAAGATGGAATCGATCTTCGCGAAGCTCGTGCTCTCGGAGAAGCGGGCCGACAAGCGACAGCATCACCTTTCGAGAACCAGCGTGAACATGCATCAAGACGTCGATCAACAGCGACGTTGCAGTCATCGCACACAGGATCATCACACCCGTCCAGTGATCAAGCTGGAGGTAGATTATAGGGATCAACAACGACGCAAGGTGAATCCCCTTTCGGGCAATCTCACTTGCGTAGGTGATCTGCGCTGATGTTCCTGTCATAACTTCGTGTGTCTCCTCATCGACTGCCGCCTCCCATGGAATCCATGACCGTTCACGCACCAGCCAAAATCAACCTCGGTCTTGAAGTCCTGCGCAAGCGCCCCGACGGATATCACGATATCGCGTCGATCTTCTTGCCAGTGGCGTTGTACGACACATTGACCGTTGAACGATCACGTACGCCATCGTGCTCGTGTATCCCACCCGTGACTGGTTCGCCTGATCAAAATCTTGTGTACCAAGCACTTGTGCGATACGCAGAAGCGTTTCCGGCAGATCAATGGAGCGCAAAGATAACAGTCGAAAAGCGCATACCTACAGGGGGCGGACTCGGCGGTGGCTCAAGTGATGCCGCTTCGACGCTCATGGCGCTTGCAACGCTCAATGAACGCAACGATCCTGCCTCTCGCGCTACGCTTCACAACATTGCGTTGTCGCTTGGGTCGGATGTGCCGTTCTTTCTCACGCAATCGCCCGCACTCGTCGAAGGCCGCGGCGAGATCATTACCCCTCTCAACATCGAAGCACCATGGTGGGTTGTGCTCGTGCTTCCAGGGATCCATGTCAACACTGCACTGGCGTATTCCACATTGGGGATTAGTGGTGGAAAAACCCAGTCGAATCTTGTGGAGAACCTTCGCAAGGCATTGATAGACAATGGATCTATGCAGAACGATTTCACAAACGACTTTGAACGTGCTGTGTTTGCGCAACACCCAGCACTTGCAGCCATCAAGCAACGTCTGCTTGACAACAGAGCCACATACGCAGCAATGAGTGGCAGCGGGTCGACGATGTATGGGTTATACACATCTGTGGATAACGCCATGGCAGCAACGAGCGCATTGTCTGACCTCACGACGCACGTGTGTCCGCCGACTCAGACAATGGCGTAACGACGTACCCCTTACGGACGTCTTGAACGTCCACCGTTCTTAGGTGTTGATCGAGAGCCACCTCGTTGCTCGTTTCGAGGTCCACTGCGGGATCCACCCTTTGGTCCGCCACGAGATCCACCATTCGGTCCACTACGAGGTCCACTCCCTGGAGCACTCTGAGGTCCTGATCGAGGCGTACTGCGTGTGTACTGACGTGGCTCGGAAGGCGGTGCGGCCGTGACAGCCCCCCTATCATACGTTACCACGAACTCCATGCTTGTCGTGCCTGGGAACAGATCCACTGGTGTGATACGTGTAACGCCATACCCAGCCTGGCGCCATTCGCGGGTGCTGCGGTAGATCTCGTCTGGACCGCAGTATACCTCGACCACGCGTCGTGGTTGGAGTCCGCTGCCGAGCTCAGCAATCACGCGTTCTGCAGTGCCTGAACGCGGCGGATCAAGGATGATCACATTCGAACCTTCGGAAGGATCCTTCCGTGCGATGCGGTACAGCGTGCGCACGATTGCATCAACGTCGTCACCGCTGCGGATCACTTGTGCAAGGGCCGTACAGGTTCCCCCTGCCCGGCGTATCGTATACCGTGCATTATCAACGGTTGCTTCGTCGCCGTCGATCGCGATCACGCGCTGCACCTCGCTAGCCAAGGCTGCACCGAAGAGACCGTATCCGCAGTAGACGTCATACAAGGTGTCGGCGGTCGTACAGGCTGCATGGTCTCGAACCACCTGCACGAGTCGCTCAACCATTGAGAGGTTCACCTGCGAAAAGGAGAATACCCCCACTTGGTATTGCACACCACCGACGATCTGCTTCCATGCCGAAGCACCATAGAGCTTCTTCGCACCGACGCCCGTAGCGGGACGTTCGAGGTCGAGGTAGTAGCGACTACCTTTAGGATCGTGATACAACCATGCATGCTGCACTTGTGGGAATGTATCACGCACATTATCAGCGAGCGCACGGAGCGATCGAACAACGCGGGCATCGAGTTCGCTAACGTTTACGATCAGCACGAGTTCTTCATATGATCCGCGGAGGATCACGTGGTTGAGTGCTTGGCGAAGTGGTGGCGTCAGACGTTTAATCGCGTCGGTAAGGTACACGTAGATCTGCGAGTGCAACTCTGGCTCGAGCGGACTTGCGCCGTCGGCTGTGCTGCCGTCACCATGCACGAGTTCAACTGAACCTGGACGCACACGTACACGACGTCGTGATGTGGTGCGATAGCCGCGAGGCATGGTTGCAGGAACGATAGGATCTACGATC
>JAURNF010000062.1 GCA_030830285.1 Candidatus Kapaibacterium sp. | reverse complement strand
CGTTGAGGTTCTCCGCGAAACTGCGGTTCCGCGCGTTTGACGCGCTGTGCTTGTTCGAGTACGTTGGCTGATGGACAGAGATCTGCCATCGGACAGGAAGTACAGATCGGTTTGCGTGCTGTGCAGATTGTTGCCCCAAGGTCCATCACCGCATGGTGCCAGCGAGCGGACGCACGTGCTGGTATCACCTGCTGCGCAAACTGCGTGAGTACGTCGTCGCGCTCCACGTCGATTGTTGTTCGCTGCTGACGTATCCACCGTGAATACACACGGCGAACATTGACGTCGAGGACAACGACGCGTTTGTTGAATGCAAAGGCTGCAATCGATGCAGATGCATAGGGTCCGATGCCAGGAAGAGCACGCAGCGCGTCTACATCCTGCGGAACAACACCATCGTGGCGGTCAACAATCCGTTGTGCAGCGTCGCGTAGGCGTAAGGCACGCGAGTTGTAGCCCATGCCCCTCCACTGACGAATCATTTGCGCGTTGGATGCTCGAGCGAGGTCAACTACAGTAGGGAACTGCTGCAGAAATCTCGGCAATGCCTCTGCAACACGCTGTGCCTGCGTTTGTTGTAGCATGATCTCCGAGACCAGCACGACGTAGGGATCAATCGATGCCGTTCGCCATGGAAAGGCGCGCGCATTGCGTCGATACCAGCTGAGCAGAGAACGTGTGAAATCCATACGTAGATTGTAGTCATGTCACGAGAGATACCTTCCGAGCTCATCGAAGAAGCTGTAGCTGCCGCACTTCGCGTGCGTGAACATGCATATGCACCATACTCGAAGTTTCACGTTGGTGCTGCTCTTATTGATTCGAACGGAGGCATCCACGTTGGTTGCAACGTGGAGAACGCAAGTTATGGTCTAACCAATTGCGCAGAGCGCGCCGCTGTTGCAGCGGCAACAAGTGCAGGTACTCGAGACATTGTGATGTGCGTTGTGGTAACCGAGACAAGTCCGCCTGCTGCTCCATGTGGAGCATGCCGTCAGGTACTTTCTGAGTGCGACCCAACAATGCTCATTCTTACAACGAACCCTCAGCGCGAAGACACATGGCATACGCTTGCAGACCTTCTGCCGCATGCCTTTGGTCCGACTTCTTTCTGAACTCCGAGGATAGAGACTCGCATGGCGAACGCAGCAGAACAGCAACACTCGAATCGTAACATCTGGCTCACGGTAATCGTGTGTGGACTCGGGTACTTTGTCGATATCTACGACTTGATCCTCTTCTCCATCGTACGCCCTGAGTCGCTTACCTCGATCGGCGTCTCTGCCCTTGAGATGCAGGACGCCAGTGAGTTGATCCTGAATGCACAGATGGTCGGTATGCTCCTCGGTGGCGCAATCTTTGGGGCATTGGCGGATAAGCGTGGTCGACTCTCAGTTCTGCTCGGCAGCATCCTGATGTACTCGATCATGAACATTGCAAATGCATTTGTGTCGAGTGTTGAGATGTATGCCGTGTTTCGGTTCTTCTCAGGGATTGGACTAGCCGGTGAACTTGGTGTAGCGATCACGTTGGTCAGTGAAGTGATGCCAAAGCATTCTCGTGGATATGGAACAACCGTTGTGGCAACCCTTGGTGTCCTCGGTGCTGTTGGTGCATATCTCGTGCATGCATTCACCGACTGGCGAATTGCCTACATCATCGGTGGTGTGCTGGGCTTGTGCCTCTTGGTGATGCGCGTCCGCATTCGCGAGTCAGGAATGTTCCATCGGGCAGAAGAAGAAAACATCGCTCGCGGCAACCTTCTCATGCTCTTCCAAAAGGGTCGCATCGGACGCTACCTTGCCAATGCGGCCATTGGCGTGCCGGTGTGGTACGTGATTGGGATCCTTGTAACGTTTGCACCTGAGTTTACACGTCATGGTGGCGGCGCTACGGATGTATCGGCCGGACAAGCTGTGATGTGGGCGTATGTGGGCTTTGCAGGGGGTGAGTTAACGAGTGGCTTTATCAGTCAGTGGCTCAAGAGTCGTCGCAAGGCAATCATGCTCTTCATCAGTCTCACTGCTATATGTGTGGTATGGTACCTGTTTACCCCCGAAAAGTCAACCTCGTTCACATATCTGCAAACCGGAATTCTCGGATTCTCTGTGGGCTACTGGGCCGTGTTTGTAACCACAGCTGCTGAGCAGTTTGGGACGAACATCCGCGCCACGGTAGCTACAACGATCCCCAATGTTGCTCGTGGTGCATTGGTGCCAGCCCTCCTCCTCTTCGGATTGCTTCGCAAGGAAGTTGATGGCGTGGTTGATGCCGACTCGCTGGTAACAAGCGCGGTGATCGTCGGGGCAGCTACGTTGTCGATTGCCGCAATCGGGGTAGCTGTGATGAAAGAAACCTACGGCAAGAACCTCGATTACTTCGAGCCCGTGTAAAGGCGTCACCTCAACACAGCGGCGTGTGGTAACTTTGCATCATGACGCACGCAGAACGCATTATCATCCTCGACTTCGGCTCGCAGTACACACAGATCATCGCACGCAAGGTGCGCGAAGCTGGTGTGTATGCAGAGATTCATCCGTACTCTATTTCCCGCGCTGCACTCGAAGAGTTAGCACCAAAGGGGATTATTCTCTCGGGTGGACCCTCGAGTGTGTATGCAGAGGCTGCGCCGATTCCATCGTTTGATGTCTTCACGATGGGCGTGCCTGTACTCGGCATCTGCTACGGTCTGCAGTTGATCGCACATCAACTTGGTGGCGCAGTTGACAAGGCAGCACGACGTGAGTTTGGTCGTGCGATCGTGAACATCGACGACACGAGTGACCTGTTCCGCGGGATGTCTGCAACGACAGAAGTGTGGATGAGTCACGGCGATCACGTTACGCAGATTCCACAGGGCTTCGAGCGCATTGGTCATTCAGAGAATGCCGACATCTGTGCGATTCGCAACGTGGAGCGCCGTATTTGGGGTATTCAATTCCATCCTGAAGTGCACCACAGCGTTGATGGAAAAGCGCTCCTCAGCAACTTCGTCATCGGCATCTGTGGCTGCGCGCCAACATGGAATGCATCGTCATTTATCGAATCGGCTATTGCAGAAATCAAGCAGACCGTAGGCAATGGTGGTGTGATCTGTGCATTGAGCGGTGGGGTAGACTCTACCGTGGCGGCAGTGTTGCTGCATCGTGCAATCGGTGACCAATTGCATTGCATCCACATCGACAGTGGATTGATGCGTAAGGGTGAGAGCGCGAACATCATTGAGATGTTCAACACACACTTCTCAATGTCTGTTGATATGGTCGATGGTTCGGATCTGTTTCTCACACGTCTCGACGGTGTGGAAGACCCAGAGCGTAAGCGGAAGATTATTGGTGCAGCGTTCATCGACTTGTTCGATGTTGAAGCAAAGAAGTTTTCTGACGCCAAGTTCCTTGCGCAAGGCACGCTCTACCCAGACGTAATCGAATCCGTCAGCACGAAGGGTCCGTCAGCTACGATCAAGACGCACCACAACGTTGGTGGACTTCCAGAGAAGATGAACCTGTCGCTCATCGAACCATTCCGCGAGCTCTTCAAGGATGAAGTACGTGCGGTTGGACGTGAGCTTGGAATCCCTGAATGGTTCATCGAACGTCATCCATTCCCGGGTCCGGGTCTGGCAATTCGCATCCCAGGCGCTATCACACGTGAGAAGCTTGATATTCTCCGTGCCGCTGATGAAATCTACCTTGAAGAGATTCGCAAGGCCGGACTCTACACGCAGATCTGGCAAGCGTTTGCTGTGTTGCTCCCAGTGCGCACTGTCGGTGTTATGGGCGACGAGCGCACATACGAACACGTGTGCGGTCTGCGCGCTGTTACAAGCACCGACGGTATGACAGCTGACTGGTTCCATATGCCCTACGACGTACTTGCTCGTATGAGCAATCGCATTATCAATGAAGTTCGCGGTATTAATCGTGTTGTGTATGACATCTCGTCGAAACCTCCTGCCACTATAGAATGGGAATGATCATGGATCCCCTGCAACTGCACTTGTTGGTGAATCATCTTCCGATCATTGGCGCACTTACAGCGCTTATTGTTGTTGTGATTGGTGTCATCCGCAAGGACGCAACAATCCGTACGGTTGGTCTCAGCGTGTATGCCGTAATGGCCCTCGCAGTGTTGCCAACATATTTCTCTGGTGAAGGTGCCGAAGAGCGCGTCGAGAACATCGCTGGCATCAGCCACGATGTTATTCATGAACATGAAGAGTCTGCTGAGCTCTCGCTCACAGTGATGCTCATAGCGGCTGCAGTAGCACTCGCAACGCTTTTGACGCAGTGGAAGGGTATGTCGATTGCGCAACCACTAACGTATCTCTTCGTTGTGATTGCACTCATGGCTACGCTTCAGATTGCGCGCACCGGACATGAAGGTGGGAAGATCCGACGTCCGGACCTTGGCTCTGCTGCGCCTTCGCAGCATATCGACAACGATTAACTAGGAAGTACCTCGCATGGCGCATGTTCTCGTGCCTATCTCCAACGGAACCGAGGAGATGGAAGCCGTCATCATCATCGACATGCTCCGTCGAGCAGGAATCACTGTAACGGTTGCTGGTGATGGCGACGTGATCATCTGCTCCCGTGGCGTGAAGCTGGTACCGGATGCAATTCTCGAGACGCTCACAGATGATGATCAGTTTGACGCAATCGTGCTGCCAGGGGGCATGCAGGGCGTGGAGTCGCTCTCGGCAAATGAAAGTGTCGTGCAGATTCTCGAGCGTCACATCGCATCCAAGCGATTGGTAGCTGCTATCTGTGCCGCACCGCTCGTGTTGCACGATCATGCGCTGATCCCCAAGGGGGCTACGATTACGTCGCACCCATCAGTCGCTGCCACATTGCAGGACCGCTACACGTATACGCTCGATCGCGTGGTGGAGGATGGAACATTGGTCACGAGCCGCGGTGCGGGCACGGCCTTTGAGTTCAGTTTGGCCCTCATTCGCCGGCTTACATCGGACGCGGTGGCTACACGGGTGGCAACCGACATCGTTCTCTACGAATAAGCTGATTTTCCGTCCCGTACGAAGCCGCAGGGGCGGTAAATTGCACTGTGAAACGCTATCTCATTACTTCAGCCCTGCCGTACGCCAGTGGCGTAACGCATTTGGGCAATGTCGTCGGCTCGACCCTGCCTGCCGACATCTACGCGCGTTACTGCCGGCTCGCAGGACGTGAAACACTCTCGATCTGTGGTTCCGATGAGCACGGAGTGGCGATCACCATCGCTGCCGAAAAAGAAGGTGTCTCTCCTCGCGTCGTCATCGACCGTTACCACGAAGCAAACGCGCGAGCGCTTCAGGGAATCGACATTGCATTTGACTGCTACGATCGCACATCAAATCCCATTCACGCAGCAACAGCGCAAGAGTTCTTTCTTGTGTGGCGTGATAAGGGGCTCCTCGTCGAACGCGAAGAGAACCAGTTCTACGATGATGATGCAAAGATCTTTCTCCCAGACCGCTATGTTGAAGGCACATGTCCGAACTGCGGACACGATCGTGCGCGCGGTGATCAGTGTGATAGCTGTGGTGCGTACTACGATCAACTTCAACTCAAGAACCCTCGTTCGCTCGTAAGTGGGAAGCCACCGGTTGTTCGCAAGACCAAGCACTGGTATTTCCGCCTTGACGCATTTCAATCATGGTGCGAAGCGTACATCGAACAGCATGCAGGTGTCTGGAAGGACAACGTCCTTCAGCAGAGTCGATCATGGCTCACACAAGGATTAGCTGAACGCTCTGCAACACGGGATATGTCATGGGGCATCCCCGTACCACTTGATGGTGCCGAGGGCAAGGTGCTCTATGTATGGTTCGAGGCAGTACTCGGCTACATCTCCATCACCAAGCAATGGGCGCAGCAACAAGGCACGCCGGATGCATGGAATACATGGTGGCGGAGTCCAGACACAACGTACACAGCATTCCTCGGCAAGGACAACATCGTGTTTCACACGATCATCTTTCCGATTCTCCTTCATACACGAAGTGAAGAAGGCTACATCCTTCCTGAGAATGTTCCTGCGAACGAGTTCCTAAACCTCGAAGGCAAGAAATTCTCGAAGAGCCGCAACTGGGCCATTGACGTACTGCAGTACCTCAGTGATTTTCCAGAACCGCAGCATCGTGATGTTCTTCGCTATGTGCTCACGATGAACATGCCAGAGACGCGCGATAGTGATTTCACGTGGCGCGATTATGCGGCACGAACAAACAACGAGCTTGCAGCAATCTTTGG